>NZ_JBWKYJ010000116.1:0-9361 GCF_059423685.1 Acidovorax sp. GW460-11-11-14-LB4
CCCCGCGCCTGCGCAGACACCAGCACCCGCCCAGCCCGTAGCCAAGCCGGCTCCTGTGTCGCCTTCCACTGAGCAGGAAGCCCTGTCAGCACCTCGCGCAGCCGGGGCCCTCTCCGGTTTCCCAGCGTCGCCCCCCGCGCCCTCGACCGCAGCCTCCCCTGCCGAATCTGGTGGTGAAAGGCGCGAGCGCACAGCAGCCCCCGCGGCACCGGCCCTTCAGGAGGCCACCCCGGCTGCCCCCGCTCCGGCTACCGCACCAGCCGCCCGCAGAGCGCAGGCTGACTCTGCAGCGCGCGACCACCACACGGCGGCTGCAACCCCTGCCATGCCAAAAAATCTGGGTGCGGCCTTGCCCGTCACCATCTGGGAGGCCGCCCGCTCGGGCCAACCCCAGCAGGTCGAAGCCCTCGTGCAACAGGGCACACCAGTGGATGCCCGCGACCCCGGAGGAAAAACCGCCCTGATGCTGGCGGCCATGAACGGCCACACCGCCACTGTGCAGCTGCTGCTGGCCTTGCGCGCCAACCCGGCGCTGGTGGACCGCGAAGGTCTGAATGCGGCACAGCTCGCGGCACAGCGGGGGCACACGCGCCTGGCAGAGCTGCTGGAAGCGGCCCGCTGAAAAGCGCACCAGCAGATCTCGCAGTGCCCACGTCATGTCCGCAGGGGGCGGGCGTAGCTGCCCTGCTCGGCGGTAGCGGCGAATCAGCTGCTCGTCGGAATCATCAGAACCGCACCGCCTCAAACGCGGGGTGCAGCGCATCGATCCAGTGGTCCAGCTCGTCCTGCGTCACATGCAGGTGGTCCATGCAGGCCTGGCCGTGTTGGGTCCACTCGCGCGTGGGGGCCAGGCCGTCGTGCTGGTTGACCAGAAACTCGGCCAGCAAGCCCAGCGCCACCAGGTGGCGCACGGTGGGATCAAACTGCTCGTCGTTCAGGCACGCAAAGTCGTGGTGCAGCCAGATGGCCTGGGCCACGTCGCCCGGCAGGTGCCAGGTGCGCGCCACGATGGCGCCCATCACCGCGTGGTCGGTGCGGTGGCTCGCGTTCTCGGTCTGGGTAAAGGTGCGGTCCTTGCGCGCCAGGGCCTCGGTCACGGTGCCCGCGTAGCCCCGCACCGCCTTCACCAGCACCGGCATGCCCACGTGGCAGAACAGCCCG
Organism: Acidovorax sp. GW460-11-11-14-LB4; assembly: GCF_059423685.1. Classification (NCBI taxonomy): domain Bacteria; kingdom Pseudomonadati; phylum Pseudomonadota; class Betaproteobacteria; order Burkholderiales; family Comamonadaceae; genus Acidovorax; species Acidovorax sp. GW460-11-11-14-LB4. The sequence continues at coordinate 1,162 of NZ_JBWKYJ010000116.1, forward strand.
AAGCTGTAACCCAGGCCCGGGTCCAGGCTGTAAAGCTGGTGGCCGATGTGCTCGCACGCAATGGCGCGGCGCTGCGAGCTTTCCCAGAAATGCTCCAGCAGCGGCGAGCGCACCTGCAGCGCATTGCGCGTGATGAAGGCAGACAGCAGCTCCACGGCCGGCTGCAGCCCCAGTACCGTCAGCGCCATGCCCACGGTCTGCACCGGCTGGGCCAGGCCGTACAGCGGGCTGTTGGCCAGCCGCATCACGGCGGCGGCCAGGGCTACGTCGGAGGATGCCAGTTGCTCCAGCGCGGTCGAGTCCAGCTCGGGCGCCGCGACGATTTGCTGCAGGCGCAGCAACGATTCGGGGCACGGCGGGATCACGATGGCGCGCACGGCAGGGTGCACTCGGGCTTGCCGGATGTCTTGGTCGATGGGGTGTGGAGCGGTCACAAAAAGTCCCCGGGCCGCCGCGTGTGCCGACCACACGGACGGGCGCAGCCCGCACAGTTGCAATTCGTTGCATTGTGGCGCCAAAAAGCGCTTTGCCCACCGAACCCGTGCACAAGCGCAGGCTTTGCGCCCAGCGCCTCAGAACCTGTACTTTGAACAGGTTCTCAGATATTGGCGCCGTCGAGCCCCTGCAGGGCCTGCCGTGTGCTCAGGCTGCTGCGGCCGGGCATGGCCTCGCCCAGGTAGTCCAGAAAACGCCGGACCGCGGGCGACAGCCCCCGGCGGGAGGGGAACACGGCATGCACGATGGCGGGCGCCGGCGCCCAGTCGGGCAGCACCCGCACCAGCTTGCGCTCGCGCATTTCTTCCTGGCACATGTAGTCGGGCATCCAGCACACCCCCGTGCCGGCCACGGCCGCGTATTTGAGCGTGAGCAGGTCGTCGGCCACATAGCGCGGCGTGTGCTGCACCACCTGGTGCACGCCGCCCGGGCCGATCAGGTTCCAGGTCGATCGGCCATCGGGCGCGGACATGGCGATGCTGTCGAGCTTGGCTAGGTCGTCCAGCGTTTGGGGCGTGCCCTGGCGGATCAGCAGTTCGGGGCTGGCCACCAGGATCTGCGTGGTGTGGTCCAGCCGCTTGACGACCATGCTGCCGCTGTCGTCCACCGAGGGACGCACGCGCAGCGCCACGTCGATGCCCTCTTCCACCAGGTTGACCGCGCGGTTGCTCACCAGCATGTCGATGCGCACCTCGGGGCAACTGGCCAGGAACCGGGGGATCAGCTCGGCTACCACGGTCTGCGCCAGCGTCACCGGGCAGCTCACGCGGATGGTGCCGCGCGGCACGGTCTGCACCTGGGCCACCGTGTCGGCCGCCGCCTGGGCCGATTCGCGCATGGCCTGACAGTGGCGCAAATAGGCTTCGCCCACTTCGGTCAGCGAGAGCTTGCGGGTGGTGCGCTGCAGCAGGCGCACGCCCAGCTGCGTTTCCAGGTCGGACACCCGGCGCGACAGGCGCGATTTGGGAATGCCGAGCGCGCGGCCCGCAGCGGCAAAGCCACCGCGCTCCACCACTTCGGCGAAATACAGCATGTCGTTGAGATCTTGCATGGGCTTCATCGTCCTATGGATAGAACAATCTATCGCAAGTTCACTACCTTATCAACAAATTGATCCATCCCCACAATTCATCCCATGGCCACACGCTGTGGCTCCGATCCACAGAACCCCAGGAGTTCCCTCATGCAACTGCTTCACGTCGACTCTGCCATCACCGGTGATCAATCCGTGTCCCGCCAACTGACTGCCCGCACCGTGACCGCCTGGCAAGCCGCCCACCCTGGCACCACCGTGCAATACCTGGACCTGGCCCAGCAAGCGCCTTCGCACCTTTCGGCCCAGTCGCTGGGGTTCCGCACCGGCCAGGCCGCTGCCACCGAGGCAGAGCGCGCTGAAAACGCACTGTCCGAAGCCCTGGTGAGCCAGTTCCTGGCCTCCGACGTGATCGTGATTGGCGCGCCGCTGTACAACTTCTCAATCCCCAGCCAGCTCAAGGCCTGGATCGACCGCCTGGCGCAAGCAGGCCGCACCTTCAAGTACACCGAGAAGGGCCCCGTGGGTCTGGCCGGCGGCAAGACGGTGATCGTGGCCTCCACCCGTGGCGGCGTGTACTCGACCAGCGAAGGCGGTCAGGCCATGGAGCACCAGGAGAGCTACCTGAAGGTGGTGTTCGGCTTCTTCGGCATCACCGACGTGCGCTTTGTGCGTGCCGAAGGCGTGGCCATGGGCCCGGACGCCAAGGCGGCCGCACTGGCCTCGGCCAACGTGGAAATTTCCACACACACCAGCGTGGCCGCCAACCAGGGTCGCGTGTCGCAGGCCGCCTAAGCCCAGCGGCAACAACGGCGCGCAGGGCACAAGCCCTGCAAGCCCCCTCCCAAAAAACCCGGCCCTGTGCCGGGTTTTGGCTTTTATCAGGGCAAAACGGCCAGATGCGCTAGTGGAACATGCCTGAGCAGCTATCATTTTTGATATGCCACACACGGACCATGCCGCCCCCACGCCACACCGTGCCTGCAGTCACTGCGCAGCGGGCGGCGCCTGCCGCTGCAACCATTGCTCGGCCAGTGGCCCGGGCGCCAGGGCCGGTGCAAACAGCCAGCCCTGAAAACGCTCGCAGCCCATGCGGATCAACAACTGCAGCTGCTCCTCGGTCTCCACGCCCTCGGCCACCACCTCCAGTCCCAGCGTGCGGGCCAGGGCATTGACGGTGGCGCAGATCTCGCGGTCGTTCACGTCCACCACGATGTCGCGCACAAACACCTTGTCGATCTTCAGCTCGCTCACCGGCAGGCGCTTGAGCTTGATGAGCGACGAGTGGCCGGTGCCAAAGTCGTCGATCGACAGCGCAAAACCCGCGTTCTTCAGATCGAGCGCGATGGCGTACAGGGACTCGTCCAGCAGCTGCGACTCGGTGATCTCCAGCACCAGGCCGGCGGGCGCCACCCCGGCGCGCTGGGTCACGCCCAGCAGGGTCTGGGTAAAACCCGGCTCACGCAGCTGGATGGTGGAGACATTGACCGACACCACGGGCACCTGCCAGCCCTCGGCACGCCACTGCGCCATCTGGCGGCAAGCGGTCTCGAACACCCACAGCCCAATGGGCACGATGAGCCCGCTCTCCTCGGCCAGCGGGATGAACTCGTCGGGCGGCACCGCCTTGCCATCCACCGACCAGCGCAGCAGCGCCTCGGCACCCACGGTCTGGCGCTGCTGGTTGAGCTGGGGCTGGTAGACCAGCGTGAACTCGCCCGCCTGCAGCGCGTTGTGCAGGCGCCGGCGCAGCTCCAGCCGCCCGCGCGTGATCTGCGTGAACTCCTCGATGTAGAAGCGGTACGAGCCCCGGCCTGCACTCTTGGTGGCGTGCAGGGCCGAATGCGCGTGGCGCACCAGCTCCACGCTGTTGGCCGAGTCGTCCGGGTACAGGCTGATGCCCAGGCTGGCGCCCATGTACTGTGCGCCCACCTCCGACAACTCCCAGGGCTGCGCCAGGCCCTCCACCAGCGAGGCCGCCAGCTGCGCCAGCTCGGTGCGCGACGCGGGGCGCAGCAGCATCACCGTGAACTGGTCATTGGCCAGCCGCGACACCAGGCCCTGCCCCGCCAGCAGCTGGGTGATGCGTTGCGCCACCTCGCTCAGCAGCGCGTCTCCCACGCGGTGGCCATAGGTTTCGTTCACGCTCTTGAAGTGGTCCAGGTCGATCAGCATCAGCGCCACGCGGCGGTTGGTGCTGTGCGTGTCGCGCGCGGCCTCGGCCACGGCACGCTCCAGCGCGTCTTCAAAGTAGCGGCGATTGGGCAGGCCGGTGAGCGCATCAAAGTGCGCCACGCGGTACAGCTGCTCTTCGTTGCGCAGCACTGCGGCCTCGGCCGTGCGCAGGCGGTTGAGCAGGCTCACCACAATGGTCTGGCGCAGTGCCGCCAGCAGCAGCACCAGCAGGCAGCACACCAGGATCAGCGCCTGCATGCCTGCCCTGCCATCGGGCGCCACAAACAGCAGCACCAGGGTGATGGCCGCCAGCGTCATGGACAGCAGTGGCACGTAGTTCATGACCTGGTCGCACTGGCGGCGGTAGGCCGAATCTGCCGACATCTCAAACCGCAGCCAGCGTGCGCCCCAGCCCAGCACCAGCGCCGACACACTGAAGCTGGCGTTGAACCAGATGCCCGGCTGCACCGTGTTGCTGATGACCATGAGGTTCCACTGCATCCAGCTCAGGCCAAAGCCCAGCAGGCCCAGCAGCACCAGCGCATGGGACCGGTCGATGCGCACCCCCACCGTCGGAACAGCCAGCGCCGTGACGCCCGCCGCAGCGAGAAACCCGGCCGGATACAGCACCAGCACCGTGCCCACGGCCAGCGAGTCCACCTCGCCCGAGGGCAGGTAGATCACCAGCGTGAACGCCAGCAGCGCCAGCACCGTGCCGCCAAAGTCCAGGGCGGCCGGGTAAGCCCGATCGCGCGACAGGCGCGCAAAAGTGGCGCGGATGACGGTGGCAGCCCACAGCGGCCCCCCCGCCAGAAACAGCAGGTCGGCGGGCGCGGGGAATGGGTTCCAGTCCAGCGCCACCTGCACGTTCCACACCATTTGCCCCAGGGCCACCAGCACCGCAAAGATGAGCAGGCCGGTGTGCAGCGCGCGGTCGGTGGGCGGCGCCTGCCGCCAGCCGCGCCAGGCCCAGAAGGCAGACAGCCAGAAAGCCAGCGTCCAGGAGGCGTTGTCCAGAAACAGCCGCGCGCCCGGAGAAGGCACCCACAACGACGCCAGGAACGACAGCGTGGTTGCACTCAACCAGACCGCTGTGAGGATTCGTTCCGCGAAGGACATGGGTCAGTGTTGTGGTGGGGAGGGAGTGCTGGGCGCAGTTGCTACAGAACGTTAACCCCTCCCATTGTGGCCGCAAGTTCGGCCCACCTTTTCCCCCTGCGGTTTGCCGGGGCACTGACACAGAAACAAGCTACTAAAAAAATAGCACCCAGCGCCCATGGGATGTGCGCTGGGTGCCAAATGGCTTGGATTTTTCTGTTGAGCCCCCGACGCTGCGGCGCCACAACACCGCCGCCTGAGCGCGAGCGTCGAAGGGCTGCTGCCCATGGCTGGGGCGTACCTGCTCAACCCGGTACTGCCCTGCTCGCGCAAGGAGAGAGAATCGCCACCGCTCCGGGCCGTTGCCGGCCCGTCGCCACGGAGCGTTCCGTCGGGGTTTTAGAAGCCTGGCAGCACCGAACCCTTGAACTCGGTCTGGATGAACTTCTTGACTTCTTCCGAGTGGTAAGCCTTCACCAGCTTGGCCACCCAGGGCTTGTCCTTGTCGGCTTCACGCACGGCGATCAGGTTGACGTAGGGGCTCTTGGCGTTTTCTTGTGCAATGGCGTCCTTGCCAGGGTTCAGGCCGGCCGACAGCGCAAAGTTGGTGTTGATGGCCGAGGCGTCCAGATCGTCCAGCGAACGGGGCAGCTGGGCGGCGTCCAGTTCAACAAACTTGAGCTTCTTAGGGTTGCTCACCACGTCCAGCGGCGTGGCCTTGAGGCCCGCGCCGTCGCGCAGCTTGATCAGGCCCTTGTCCTGCAGCACCAGCAGCACACGGCCGCCGTTGGTGGGGTCGTTGGGAATGCCGAACTTGGCGCCTTCCTTCAGGTCTTCCAGTTTCTTGACCTTCTTGGAATACAGGCCGATGGGGAAGTTGACGGTGTAGCCCACCGACACCAGCTTGTAGCCACGGTCGGCCACTTGCGCGTCGAGGTAAGGCTTGTGCTGGTAGCTGTTGGCGTCCAGGTCGCCCGCAGCCAGCGCGGCGTTGGGCTGCACATAGTCGCTGAACTCGACGATCTGGATCTTGAGGCCGTCCTTCTCGGCAACCTTCTTCACCTGCTCGAAGATCTGGGCGTGGGGGCCGCCGGTCACGCCCACCTTGATGGGCTTGTCCTGGGCCATGGCGCCGGACGAGAAAGCGGCAGCAGCGGCCAGGGCCAGGGCGGATTGCAGGAGAAGGCGCTTGTTGTTGTTCACAGGGAAAACCTTTCGTTGAGAGATGGTTCGCATCCTAGGGTTTCCCCGATAAAACTGGAACAACTAAGTTTTCATTTCATTACAACCCATTCGAATAAGAAGACAAAGCCCGTGCCCCCACCCCCATCTCATGAAACTGGCGCGCGCCCGGCGAGGGCGGCCGAGCAAGGGTCGCCCCGCAGCGAGGGCTGCGTCCCCCTTCCCGAATCGCGCAGCGATTCGAGAGAAGGGGGAAGTGGCACAGCCACTCAGGGGGATGTTCCAAGTCACCCACGCAGTGCCACGTTGTTCAGCTTGTCCAGCCGCTCGGGCCAGGTGCCCTCCACCGTCGCGCCCTGCAGCAGGATGCGCGTCCAGGCCACCCAGGCGTCCCACTGAACGCGCTTGTCCCACGCATTGCCCCAGGCGCTGAACAGGTGCAGCGCACTCTCGGCAGCGGCCTTGGCGTCGTCCTTGCGGCCAGCGGACAGGTACAGCTGGGCCAGCACCATCTGCGGCTCGCCCACCCAGGGGTTGTGGCGCACGGCGCTTTCCAGCACGCCGGTGGCCACGTCCAGGTCCACCAGCGGCTGGTCTTGCTGGATGACAGACCAGTACAGCGACGTGGCCGCCGCCTCGTTGGCGGCAGACAGGTGCTGCGAGCAGTGTGCAAACACGGGTGGCATGGGCAGCACGTCCTTCAGCCCCGGGTGCTGCAGCGCCTTGGCCAGGCCATTGATCTGGTGCACCATGCGCCCCGACGGCCGCATGGGTCCGGGCCAGAGCGATGCAGCCCAGTGCGCCTTCTGGCTGCGGTGCTGCACATCAGGAAAGCGCGAAAAGATGTCGTCTTGCCAGCTGAACCACTGCTCGATGGTGTCGGCCATGCTCACGATGATGAAGGCCGCCACCTCGTAGGGCGTGAGCACATGGTCCTGCCCGTCCTTTTGCAGCACCAGGCTGCCGTCCGCCTCCAGTGCATGGGCCAGCACCTTTTGCACAAACTGCGTGCGCGACTGGGTGCAGAACAGGTAGACCAGGTGCTCGGCCGACTCGCCCGCAATCTCGCGCACCCGGGCGCGCTCCTTGGCAGGGTCGAACTTCACCAGGTCCACAAACGCATTGCCATACACACTGTGCAGCAGGCCCAGCAGGCGCACGTCACGCGGCTGCTGCCACACCGTCAGCGTGCGCGTCACGCCCACCAGGTGGTGGCGAAACGTGCCCGCCTTGTGCCAGTCCTGCCCCACATTGCGCGCGAGCACCGTGGGCAACACGGGCGCCAGTTCGGGGTCGCGGGTCAGCCACTCGTCGTCCAGCAGCGGCAACGCGCGGGCAAACAGGTCAGAGTCCAGGGGGTGAAGCGGCAGGGTCATGGGGGTTGTGTCTCCGGCGTTGAGTGTGCGGGTAATGCAATGTACACACAGTATCTGCCCACACGGCGGGTGCGCAAGCACCGCGGCGACCCTGCCTTTACACCCAGCACGCGCCTGCACGGCGGCTCGGTCAGCCCCATTGCGGGCTGCGGGCTTTCAGGCTCAGAGGCTGAGAGTTTTTAGCCGGGCCCGAAAGGCGCGCCAATACGCCTCGGATCTAGGCGCAAAGCACAGCCATAGCTCAGGCTATGGCGAGCATTGGTAACGACGAGCCGGGGCGTATTGGCGTGCAAGGCGGGCATGGATAAAGGACCCTCAGCCTCTCAGACCAGCCGCACCTCAAAGTACGCGCCCTCGCCTTCTCCCAGATCCCGGAACCCGGCCTGCCGGGCTGCCACGCTGGCCTTGCCCCAGGCCTTGAGCAGGGTGAGATCGCCAGGAGACACCACCTCGGGCGGCGACTCCTCCAGGCTCTGCATGGTGTCCAGGGCAGCCGCCACCTGTTCGGGGCCGCCAAGCTGCTTTTCCAGGGCCCTGGCGTACCGGGTTTCTGCGGCAATGCGCTCCTTGGCCGGGAGTTCCTCGGGGTAGTCGCGCAGGGTGACGGCGTAGGTGGATTCGATGACTTGCATGGCGCTGCTTCTCCTGTGGTTTGATGCTGTATAAATATACAGTTTTTTTCAACAAAACTCGAGCGCCGAAAGATCCCACATGGAGCGCGGGAGGATGGAAAGATTGTTCCTAATACTGGAACAGTTAGTTTACGACTGGGTGGTTTTTCCCTGAACACCATCGGCGTACAGTTCATCCCATCGATGAGCCGAACCCGCAAGGCGACTCA
>NZ_JBWKYJ010000117.1:0-9320 GCF_059423685.1 Acidovorax sp. GW460-11-11-14-LB4
GGTGGCGGGGTCTCTGGAGTGCTCATGGCTCCAAGCATACAGACTGGGAGCGTGAACACGCCCTGAGGGCAATCCTGTCGTGTGCATCGGGTGTTAACTCCACTACTGCCACCACAGAACCGATTCAGGGGGCGTCAGGCTTTGCGCTGCAGATGGGCCTCCCGCTGGAACAGCTCGGCCGCCCAGTCCACAAACGCGCGCACCTTGGCGCTCAGGTGGCGGTTGGGCGGGTACACCACATACACAGGCAGCAGGGGTTGGGTCCAGTCGGGCAGCAGCTGCACCAGGGCTCCGCTGGCGAGGTAGCGCTGGGCTTGCCAGCTGGTGATCTGGCCAATGCCCAGGCCCGCCACGATGGAGGTCACGTAGGCGTTGGCCTCGTTCACGCTCAGCTGGTAGGGGCCGGTGATGTCGATGGACTCATCACCCCGGCGAAACTCCAGCGGATAGTGCCGCCCGCTTTGGGGCGAGAAATAGATCACGCTGGCATGTTTCTCCTCGATCTCCAGCGGGTGCGTGGGTGTGCCCTTGCGCTCCAGGTAGGCGGGTGCGGCGACGGTGATGAACTCCAGGTTGCCAATGCGGCGCGCCACCAGTGACTGGTCGCTCAGCTCGCCCCCCCGGATCACGCAGTCCACGTTGTCCCCGATCAGATCCACCGTGCGGTCGCTCACACCCAGGTCCACCTGGATATCCGGGTAGCGGGCATGGAACTCCGCCAGTTGCGGAATGATGAGCAACTGGGCCACCGATGTGCCCACGTCGATGCGCAGCCGCCCGCGCGGGTTGGCGCGCGCGTTGGTCATGCTGGCCTCGATGTCGTCCAGGTCGGTCAGCAGCCGCACCGTGCGGTCGTAATAGGCCGCGCCGTCGGGTGTCACGGTCACGCGGCGGGTGGTGCGGTTGAGCAGCTTCACGCGCAGCCGCTCCTCCAGCGCCTGCACATGCTTGGTCACCGTGGCTTTGGGCAGGCTCAGCGAATCCGCTGCCCGGGTAAACGTGCCGGCCTCCACCACCCGCACGAATATGCGCATGGCCTGTATCTGGTCCATGGCTTCTCCTTGAGTCATCAGCACCCAGATTGGGTGCTGAGGAATTCTCACACGGGCGCCCCGGTTTGATTGTTGAGCTTTTGGAAACAGTGCGGTGGTGTTTGACCTGTTTATCAGAAAGGCCCAACCCACTACATTTCATCCATCGTCAACCGACCTTCCACCTATCCACCTACCTACTGGGTACCTGCCATGCAGCCCGACCGCCCGTCTTCATCCTCTTTGCCCACGCAGCCCGCTGCGGCGCCCGCCAAGGCGTCCGGGGTGGCTGCGTCCGTCTGCACCGATTCCACCATTGAGGTGGCCCAGGGGCAGGACGTGGAAGTGCGCATGTACGGCCGCAAGAAGACCGGTCAGGCGTCACCGGTGGTCGTGCACTTCCACGGCGGGGCCTTCATGTCGGGCGATCTGGACAACGGCTGCACGGTGGCTTCTCTGCTGGAGAGTGCCGGGGCCGTGGTGGTGTCGGTCGCGTATCCGCTCACGCCCTTTCCACAGCCGGTGGACACGGGTTACGGTGTGCTCAAGTGGGTGCACAAGCACCGCACCAAGCTCGGCGGGCAGGGCGCCGCCGTGTACCTGGCGGGCGAAGAGGCCGGTGGCAACCTGGCGGCGGCCGTGGCACTGATGGCGCGTGACCAGTCTCACCCCCCGCTGGCCGGGCAGATCCTGCTGTCGCCCATGCTGGACCCCTGTGTGGGCACCGCGTCGCTGCGCGAGGCCACTGGGGACTCCACGGGCTGCAAGTGGACCGAGGGCTGGCGCAACTTTCTGCGCTGCCCGCGCGATGCCGAGCACCCCTATGCGGTGCCTGCTGGTGCGCAGCGCCTGGCGGGGCTGCCCCCCACGCTGATCCTGGTGGGCGACACCGACCCCATGCACGACGAGGCGCTGGCCTACGCGGCCCGGCTGGAGGCTGCCGGCCTGCCGGTCACGCGCCACGTGTTCTCCAAGAACCCGCAGTGGCCCGATGCCCTGCTGCAGACCGGCCCGCATGAATGTCCGTGTGCGGCGGGTGCGCAGGAGCAGTTCCGGCAGTTCTTTGCCTCCACGCGAAGTCCGGTGCCGTCCTGACGACGGCCCCTGACACCTTCTCACATCCCTGACAGCCGCTGACCTCCACCCGGGTGGAGGCAGAGAAACGCGGGCTCGGCGCGAGCCCCATTCCCTTTTTACATCTTGATTTCCGGCCTAGCGTGCCGGAGGGGAAACGCTTGCCCAGCGTTGACCGCTCCGCATGTCCTAGAGCCCACGTTACCCATTCAAACGACACGGAGGAAAGAACACACCATGCATGCACCCCTGATCCCGTTGGCCTGCGGCCGCTGTCACAGCGCACCTGGCCGCACCGTCTTTTGACGGTGGCACGCAGGCCGCCCCGGTGTTTGTCGCCGGGGTATTGACCTTTCCACCGTGTCATTGCCGAGACTGCATTCCGCCCCCTTTGCATTGACCCCTGCCGAGTGCAGCCCACAGGCGCCAGCGCACGGCAGACAAGTTTCACAGCGTGCTCCACAAGGGCACACCTACTGATCGAAAGTGACCATGAACTTCCCATCCTTCTCCAAGTTCTCCCAGCGCCGCCCACTGGGTCTGGCCACCCTTGCCACGGCCGTGACGGCCACCGTGGCGGCTGCTGTTCTGGTGTTTCAGGCACCCGTGGCGCAGGCGGATAGCGCCCCCGCAGCACCGCCCGCCATGCCGGTGTCGGTGGCTGCCGTGCTGCAAAAAGACATCGCCCTGTGGGACGAGTTTTCCGGCCGGCTCGAAGCCGTGCAGCGCGTGGATGTGCGCCCCCGCGTCTCGGGCGCCGTGCAGGCCGTGCACTTTCGCGAAGGCTCGCTGGTCAAGCAGGGCGACCTGCTGGTCACGGTGGACCCAGCCCCCTACGCTGCAGAGGTGGACCGCGCCGAAGCCCAGGTGGTCGCTGCGCAGGCCCGCCTGTCGTACACCCGCAGCGAACTGGAGCGCGCCACGCGCCTGCTCGAAGAAAAAGCCATTGCCCAGCGCGAACATGACGAGCGCCTGAACGCCCAGCGCGAGGCCGATGCCAACCTGCGCGCCGCCCAGGCCGCGCTGCAGACCGCGAAGCTGAACCTGGGCTACACCCAGGTGCGTGCCCCTGTGGCGGGCCGTGTGGGCCGCATCGAAGTCACCGTGGGCAACCTGGTGGCGGCCGGCGCGGGCGCCCCCGTGCTGACCACGCTGGTGTCCGTGAGCCCCATCTACGCGAGCTTCGACACCGATGAGCAGATCGTGGTGAAGGCCCTGGCCGACCTGCAAAGCGGCCAGCGCGGCAACAGCGCCCGCCAGCTCATCGAGCGCATTCCTGTGCAGATGGGCACCGGAACTTCGGGCGGCACGCCGCACGCCGGTCGCCTGCAGCTCATCGACAACCAGGTCGATGCCAAGAGCGGCACCGTGCGCGTGCGCGCCGTGTTCGACAACGAAGACGGCTCGCTCATCCCCGGCCAGTTCGCCCGCATCCGCATGGGCCAGGCCCGCAACACCCAGGCGCTGCTCATCAACGAGCGTGCCGTGGGCACCGACCAGAACAAGAAGTTCGTGATGGTGGTGGGCGAGGGCAACAAGGCCGAGTACCGCGAGGTCACCCTGGGCGCGCCGATTGACGGCCTGCGCGTGGTCACCTCGGGCCTCAAGGCGGGCGAGAACATCGTCGTCAACGGCCTGCAGCGCGTGCGCCCCGGTGCCGTGGTGGCGCCACAGCCTGTGCCCATGACCGCCAAGGCCGAGATTGCGGGTGATCGCAAGGAAGCCAAGAACGCCGCCAAGTCGCCAGCCGCCTGAGCGCGCTGGACACCAGGAATTTGCATCCATGAACCTGTCCCGCTTTTTCATCGACCGCCCCATCTTTGCCGGGGTGCTGTCGGTGCTCATCTTCCTCGGGGGGCTCATCGCATTGCGCGGTCTGCCCATCTCTGAATACCCTGAAGTCGCGCCGCCCTCCGTGGTGGTGCGCGCACAGTACCCAGGCGCGAACCCCAAAGTGATCGCCGAGACCGTGGCCACGCCGCTGGAGGAGTCCATCAACGGCGTGGAAGGCATGCTCTACATGGGCAGCCAGGCCACCACCGACGGCGTAATGACGCTGACGGTGACCTTTGCCCTCGGCACCGACCCCGACAAGGCCCAGCAGCTGGTGCAAAACCGCGTCTCGCAGGCCGAGCCGCGCCTGCCCGAGGAAGTGCGCCGCCTGGGCGTCACCACCGTCAAGAGCGCGCCGGACCTGACCATGGTGGTCCACCTGGTCTCGCCCAACAACCGCTACGACATCGACTACCTGCGCAACTACGCTGTGCTCAACGTGAAGGACCGCCTTGCGCGCATCCAGGGCGTGGGCCAGGTGCAGATCTTCGGCGGTGGCGACTACTCCATGCGTGTGTGGCTCGACCCGCAAAAGGTCGCGCAGCGCGGCCTTTCGGCCAGCGACGTGGTGGCCGCCATCCGCGGCCAGAACGTGCAAGCCGCTGCAGGTGTGGTGGGCGCATCGCCCGGCCTGCCCGGCGTGGACTTGCAACTGTCCATCAACGCGCAGGGCCGCCTGCAGACCGAAGAAGAGTTCGGCGACATCATCGTCAAGACCGGTGCGGATGGTGCGGTGACACGCCTGCGCGACATCGCCCGCCTGGAGCTGGGCGCAGCCGACTACTCGCTGCGCTCGCTGCTCAACAACGACCCTGCCGTGGGCATGGGCGTGTTCCAGGCGCCGGGCTCCAACGCGCTCGACATCTCGGCCAACGTGCGCAAGACCATGGACGAGATCCAGAAGAACATGCCCGAAGGCGTGGAGTACCGGATTGCGTACGACCCCACGCAGTTCGTGCGTGCGTCGATCAAGTCCGTGATCCACACGCTGCTCGAAGCCATCGCCCTGGTGGTGCTGGTGGTGATTTTGTTCCTGCAGACCTGGCGCGCGTCCATCATCCCGCTGCTGGCTGTGCCGGTGTCGGTGGTGGGTACGTTTGCCGTGCTGCACCTGCTGGGCTTCTCGATCAACGCGCTCTCCCTGTTCGGGCTGGTGTTGGCCATCGGCATCGTGGTGGACGATGCCATCGTGGTGGTGGAGAACGTCGAGCGCAACATCGAGGCGGGCCTGACCCCGCGCGAGGCCACCTACCGCGCCATGCGCGAAGTCTCAGGCCCCATCATTGCCATCGCACTGGTGCTGGTGGCGGTGTTCGTGCCACTGGCTTTCATCAGCGGGCTCACGGGCCAGTTCTATCGCCAGTTTGCGGTGACCATTGCGATCTCCACGGTGATCTCGGCGATCAATTCGCTGACCCTGTCGCCCGCGCTGTCAGCACTGCTGCTCAAGGGCCACGATGAGCCCAAGGACGCGCTCACGCGCGGCATGGACAAGGTGTTCGGTGGCCTGTTCCGCGGCTTCAACCGCTTGTTCCATCGCGGCTCCGAGGCCTACAGCGGCGGCGTCAAGCGCGTCATCGGCCGCAAGGCGCTGATGTTCGTGATCTACCTCGCGCTGGTGGGCGCCACAGTCGGCCTGTTCAAGATCGTGCCCGGCGGCTTCGTGCCCGCGCAGGACAAGCAGTATCTGATCGGTTTTGCGCAGCTGCCCGACGGCGCCACGCTGGACCGCACCGAGAACGTGATCCGGCGCATGGGCGAGATCATGAAGGAGAACCCGAACGTTGAAGACGCGATTGCCTTCCCCGGCCTGTCCATCAACGGCTTCACCAACAGCTCCAACTCCGGCATCGTGTTCGCCACGCTGAAACCCTTTGCCGAGCGCACCCGTGCCGACCAGAGCGGCGGTGCGGTGGCAGGCCAGCTGAACCAGGCGTTTGGCAGCATCCAGGACGCGTTCATCGCCATGTTCCCGCCACCCCCGGTGGCGGGCCTGGGCACCACGGGCGGCTTCAAGCTGCAGATCGAAGACCGTGCCTCGCTGGGCTATGAAGCCATGGACAACGCGGTGAAGGCTTTCATGGCCAAGGCCTACCAGACGCCCGAGCTGGCGGGGTTGTTCACAAGCTGGCAGGTCAACGTGCCGCAGCTTTACGCCAACATCGACCGCACCAAGGCACGCCAGCTCGGCGTGCCCGTGACGGACATCTTCGACACGCTGCAGATCTACCTGGGCAGCCTCTACGCCAACGACTTCAACCAGTTTGGCCGCACCTACAGCGTGCGCGTGCAGGCCGATGCAGCCTACCGGGCTCGGGCGGAAGACGTGGGCCTGCTTAAGGTGCGTTCGAGCACCGGCGAGATGGTGCCGCTGTCGGCCCTGATGAAGATGGAGCCGAGCTTCGGCCCCGAACGCGCCATGCGCTACAACGGCTACTTGGCGGCTGACGTCAATGGTGGCCCCGCGCCCGGTTATTCGTCGGGCCAGGCCCAGGCCGCCATCGAGCGCATTGCCGCAGAGACCCTGCCCCAGGGCATCACGTTCGAATGGACCGAGCTGACCTACCAGGAGATCCTGGCCGGCAACTCTGCCGTGCTGGTGTTCCCGCTGGCCATCCTGCTGGTGTTCCTGGTGCTGGCCGCGCAGTACGAAAGCCTGACGCTGCCCATCGCCATCATCCTGATCGTGCCCATGGGCATCCTGGCGGCCATGACCGGCGTGTGGCTGAGCAAAGGCGACAACAACGTGTTCACGCAGATCGGGCTCATCGTGCTGGTGGGGCTGTCAGCGAAGAACGCGATCCTGATCGTGGAGTTTGCGCGCGAGCTGGAGTTTGCCGGGCGCACGCCCATACAGGCCGCCATCGAGGCCAGCCGCCTGCGGCTGCGCCCCATCCTGATGACCTCGCTGGCCTTCGTGATGGGTGTGTTGCCCCTGGTGCTGTCCACCGGAGCGGGTGCGGAGATGCGCAGCGCCATGGGCGTGGCGGTGTTCGCCGGGATGATTGGTGTGACGGCCTTCGGCCTGTTCCTCACGCCCGTGTTCTACGTGCTGCTGCGCAAACTGGCTGGCAACCGCCCGCTGGTGGAGCATGGCGCGCATGTGGCGCCTATCTCCCACAACACTGGCACTGGTGGCACCGCGCACCCCGTGCTGGCTGCGCCACGCAAGGAGCACGAATGATGCCCTTGACCACGGTGACAACAACGACCTTTGTGGCCCTAGATGCGCGCTCCACGGTGCACCCGTTGCCGACTGCAACGGGTGCATCGAGCGGGGCAGGAGACCAACCATGACCGATTTGCAATTGAAGAAAAACTCCACCGACGGTGCCCTGGCAGTGCGCAAGCGCAGCCTGCTGGCGCCCCTGGCTGCCGCCCTGGTGCTGGCCGGTTGCACGACCCAGCCGGTGGCCCCCGCGCCGCATGCGGGTGTGCCCGTGCCCACCAGCTTCACCGCAGGCAGCGACGCACTGTCCACGGCGCCCTGGACGGTGGCCGCCCCCGCCGAGGCACAGCCACGCGGCGAGTGGTGGCTGGGCTTTCAAGACCCGGTGCTGGCCGACTTGGTGTTGCGCGCGGGCAAGGCCAACACCAGCATCCAGCAGGCCGCCGCGCGGCTGGCCGAGGCGCGCTCGCTGCTGCGCTCTGCCGATGCCGCGCGCTCGGTGCAAGTGGGCGCCTCGGCCGGTGTGACGCGCCAGGCAGGCGCTGCCACCACGGGCAGCGCAGCACCTGCCACGTTGGGCACGGCGGGGCTCAATGCCTCGTACGAGCTGGACCTGTTCGGCCGCCTCTCGCAAACCAGCGACGCCGCGCGGCTGGACGCCGACGCGCGCGAAGCTTTGCTGCAAAGCACGCGCCTCATGGTGCAGGCTGACGTGGCGCAAACCTATCTGCAGCTGCGCGCCGTGCAGGCCGAGCAGGTGCTGGTGCAAGAGAGCCTGGCCGCGTACCAGGACACCCTGCGCCTGACGCAGCGCCGCCTGCAGGCGGGCGATGTGGCCGAGCTGGACGTGGCCCGCGTGCAGACCGAGGTGGCCGCCACCGAGTCCGATGCCCTGGCCTTGCAGCGCCAGCAGGCCCTGCTGACCAACGCGCTGGCCGTGCTGGCTGGCGAGGTGGCCAGCGGCTTTGTGCTGCCGCCCGCAATGGGCGATGCCGCGTTGCCGGTCATCCCGCCTAGCGTTCCCGGCACGGTGTTGGCGCGCCGGCCCGATGTGTCGGCCGCGCAAACTGCCGTGCTGGCCGCGCAAGCGCGCGTGGGCGTGGCGCAGAAGGCCTGGTTCCCGGCCGTCACGCTCACCGGCAATGCGGGGCATGCGTCGCCCGAGCTGGGTGACCTGTTCAAGTGGTCGGCCCGTGCCTGGGGTGTGAGTGCGCTGCTGTCGCTGCCGATCTTTGACGGCGGTCAGCGCGATGCGCAGATCGAGGGCGCCAAGGCGCGCCTGGAGGCTGCGCTGGCGGACCACCGGGGGCAGGTGCTCAATGCGTTCCGTGACGTGGAGGATCAGCTGACCTCGCTGCGTCTGCTGTCTGGCCAGGCTGAGGCGCAAGGGCGTGCGGTGACTGCCGCGCGGCGCGCGACACAGTTGTCGGATGTGCGGTATCGCAATGGGTTGGTGAGCCAGCTGGAGTTGCTGGACGCGCGCCGCAGCGAGTTGCGCAATCGGCGGCAGGAGCTGCAGGTGCGGACGGCGCAGTATGTGGCGACGGTGGGGTTGATTCGTGCGCTTGGAGGCGGGTGGGGGGATCAGCCTGTGGTGAAGGTGGCGGCTGCGCCGCAGTAGTTTTTGAGCGGTTTGGGCTGCTTGCGCTAGTGAAACATGCCTAGGTAGCTATTGATTTTGTAGTGTCTGGTTGTTGTGCTGATTGGGCCGCATGCCTGGGTTGAGGGCGGAGGCCGGGAGTCGCCCGGCGAGCGAGTAACTTTCTTTTGCTTCGCCAAAAGAAAGTTACCAAAGAAAAGGCGACCCCCAGTCTGCGACCCCTTCGCGTTGCGAAGGGGCAAACCTGCGGCGGGGCGGCTGCGGGGTGCGCCGTGGAACTCACTGAGCTGCGTTGCAGCTTCGTTCAGACATCCACGGCGAGTCAGTTCACTAAGCACGCGCGCTCCGACGCGCGTGCCACCCCGCAACCGCCCCGCCGCAGGCGCAGCCAGCAGGGGGTGGACAGCCGAACATCCAACAGCCGCACAACCATTCGGGCCATTGCTGCGCTCGGCCGCGCCTGCGCAGCGCGAGGCGATTGCGCCCGCGATCCGGGGCCGAGCGCAGCGATGGCCCGTGTGGATGTTCTGTCCCTCGTGCCCCTCTGGATGCGCCGAGGAGCGCAGGGTTTGGCGGATCAGGGCTCGCGTGTGTCTGAGCGACGCGCAGCGGC
>NZ_JBWKYJ010000118.1:0-9234 GCF_059423685.1 Acidovorax sp. GW460-11-11-14-LB4
GCCCCGCCCCAGGGAGCCCCCAGACCGCATAAGCCCATGGCGTGACAGCCAGACCCCGGCCCGCCACCATGCATCGCGGAGCCCGCTGAGTGATTTTTATAACCATGACAGGAGACAAACCCATGCCCTTCCACGCCCTCACCCGCCGTTCCTGGCTCGGCGCTGCCGCGCTGGCCGCTGCCACCGCCTGCACCGGCACCGCCGCCTGGGCGCAGGCCGCCTACCCCAACAAGCCCATCAAGGTGGTCGTGCCCTTCGCCCCCGGCGGCGCCACCGACGTGCTGGCGCGCGTGCTGGCCGAGAAGATGGCCGTGGGCCTGGGCCAGCCCATGGTCATCGACAACAAGCCCGGCGCGGCCGGCATCATCGGCACCGACGCGGTGGCCAAGGCCGCACCGGACGGCTACACCCTGCTGCTGGCGCTGAGCAACTCCATGCTCACCAACCAGTTCCTGTACACCAAGCTGCCCTACAGCCCCGAGAAGGACATCGCGCCCATCTACCAGATCGCCATCGCGCCCCTGGTGCTGGTGGCCCACCCCAGCGTGCCGGTGGCCACGGGGCCTGAGCTGCTGAAATACATCGCCGCCAACAAAGGCAAGGTGGCCTATGGTTCTTACGGCACGGGTGCCTACCCGCATCTGGCCGGCGCGTACATGAGCCAGTCGCAGAACGCCGACATGAGCCACGTGGCCTACCGGGGTGAGGCGCCCATGGTGCAGGACCTGCTGGGCGGGCAGATCCAGATTGCTTTTGCGAGTGCACTGCAAGTCAAGGCGCACATCGACGCCGGCAAGCTCAAGGCCATTGGCGTGAGCGGCGAGCGCCGCATGGGCACGCTGCCCAACGTGCCCACACTGGGCGAACAGGGCCTGAACGACGAGGCCTACCGCGTGGCGGGCTGGCTGGCGTTTGGAGCCCCCGCAGGCACACCGCCCGCCATCCTGGAGCGCGTTGCGGCCGAGGTGCGCAAAGCCACCGAGCATCCCGATGTGGCCCAGCGCATCACGGCCATGGGCTTTGACGTGCAAAAGAGCTCACCGGCCTTGTTCACCGCGGCCATGAACAAGGAGCGCCCGGTGTGGGAGCGGCTGATCAAGGCATCTGGCGCGAAGCTGGACTGACTCCCTGGGGTGCAGCACGCCTCAGCGCCGCACTCACTCTTGCATCCAAACAAGGCGCTAGCGCTTATTCAATAAGCGCTAGCAGCTATCATTTTTGGAGCGTACTCGCCCGCTGCGCCGCAAACGCCACATACCAGTCCAAACACCCCGGGTTGGCCATCGCGTCCTTGTTGACCACCTTTTCGATGGGCTGGCCCAGCAGCAGTTTCTTGATGGGCAGCTCCTGCTTCTTGCCGCTCAGCGTGCGCGGCACCTCGGCCACGGCAAAGATGTCGTCGGGCACAAAACGCGGGCTCAGCGCCGTGCGCACCGCGCCATTGATGCGCGCGCGCAGGGCATCGTCCAGCGCGTAGCCTGGGCGCAACACCACAAACAACGGCATGTAGCTCTCGCGGCCCAGGTACTCCAGGTCCACCACCAGGCTGTCGAGCACCTCGGGCAGCGATTCGACCGCGCTGTAGATCTCGCTCGTGCCCATGCGCAGGCCGTGGCGGTTGATGGTGGCGTCAGAGCGGCCATAGATCACGCAGCCCCCGTTGGCGCCGATCTTGAGCCAGTCGCCATGTCGCCAGACTGCGCCCATGCTCGCGGGGCCATCGCCACCGCCAGGCTGGCGGCCGTGGCCTGCGGGGTACATGTCGAAGTAGCTCGAAAGGTAACGCGAACCATCCTTGTCGCCCCACAGGTAGAGCGGCATCGACGGAATGGGCTGCGCGCAGACCAGTTCGCCCACCGCGTCCAGCACGGGGCGGCCCTCGGCGTCCCAGGACTCCACGGCCGCGCCCAGCATGCGGCATTGCATCTCGCCCGGCACCTGCGGCATCTCGCGGTTGCCGCCGATGAAGGCGCCGCAAAAGTCGGTGCCCCCGGATATGTTGTTCCACCAGATCTCGCGCGTGCCAATGGCCTCGAACTGCGCCGTGCCCCACTGCTGCACCTCGGGCGACAGCGGCGAGCCGGTAGTGCCCAGCGCGCGGACACGCGTGAGGTCGCCATAGTCGCTGAGCGTGATGCCCGCCTTCATGCAGTTGGCAAAGAACGCCGCGCCCGCACCGAAGAAAGTCACGCCCGTCTCGGCCGCAAAGCGCCACAGCACGCCCCAGTCGGGGTGGTCCTTGCTGCCGCCGGGGTTGCCGTCGTAGATCACGCAGGTGGTGCCCGACAGCAGGCCGCTGAGCTGCGCGTTCCACATCACCCAACCGGTGGAGCTGTACCAGTGGTAGCGCTCGCCAAAGCTGTTGGGCTCGTAGCTGCAGCCGATGTCGTTGTGCAGCACCTTGAGCTGCAGCGCCACCAGCACCGTGCCGCCGTGGCCGTGCACGATGGGTTTGGGCAGGCCGGTGGTGCCGCTGGAGTAGACGATCCACAGGGGGTGGTCAAACGGGAGCCACATCGGCTCGAAGGCCGCCGTTTCTGCATCGTTTTGGACGGTAGCGCTAGTCCAGCTTGCCCAACCAGCTATCGAAACAGAAGCATCCAGATTGCCCAGCAGCACCGCGTGCTGCACGCTGGGCAGGGCCTCGCGCAGCTCGGCCAGCACAGGGCGGCGGTCGTGGTCGCGGCCGCCATAGCTCACGCCGTCCACGCCGATCAGCACCTTGGGCTCGATCTGGCGAAAGCGGTCGAGCACCGCATGCGTGCCCATGTCCGGCGCGCAGATGCTCCACACGCCGCCGATGCTCACCGTGGCCAGAAAGGCGATCATCGCCTCGGGCACGTTGGGCAGGTAGGCTGCCACGCGGTCGCCGGGCTGGATGCCCTGGGCCTTGAGGTGCAGCGCCAGCGACGCGACCTGGCGGCGCAGCTCGGGCCAGCTCAGTTCGCGGTGCTGGCCCTTTTCGTTGCGGCTGATGATGGCGGGCAGGCCCGCCGCGTGGGCGGCATCCACATGCCGCAGCGCCTGGCGTGCGTAGTTGACCTGCGCACCGGGGAACCACAAAGCGCCGGGCATGGTGTTCTTCGCCAGCACGGCCGTGTGGGGCGTGGGCGACTGCAGCTGGAAGTAGTCCCAGATGCTCTGCCAGAAGGCGTCGAGATCAGTGGTGGACCAGCGCCACAGCGCGTCGTAGCTGTCGAACTGCAGACCGCGCTGGTCGCGCAGCCAGTTCTGGTACAGGCGGATCTGGGGAATGTAGGGCGGGGTGTTGTGTGTTGTCTCCATGGCGACGCAGCGTACCAGCGGCGCCCGGCAGAGGCCAGCCACACCCGTCGCCCGGTTGACAGCGCGGGGATTGCCTTGTTTCGCACAATCGTGCTAAATTGCGCCCATGGACGCCAAAACCCAGAAAGCCGAACTCACCCGCGCCGCCATCGTCGGCGCGGCGCTGGACCTGGCTGCGGCCGAGGGGCTGGAGTCGATCACGCTGCAGGCCGTGGCCGACCGCGTGGGCCTGTCCAAGAGCGGAGTGTTCTCGCGGGCCGGCTCGCGCGAGGCGCTGCAAAAAGCGGTGATCGAGGAGTTTGGCCGTCGCTTTCTGGCCGACGTGTTCGTGCCCGCCATGCAGCAGCCCAAGGGCCTGCCGCGCCTGCAGGAGATCCTGCGCCGCTGGATTGCCCGCACGCGCGACGTGGAGGCCTTCACGGGCTGCATCTACACCGCTGGCGCCTTCGAGCTGGACGACCGCGAGGGCGAGCTGCGCGACCTGCTGCACGCTGAAATCACCCGCTGGCGCGCCGCATTGCGCCGCACAGTGATCCAGTCCATCGAGGCCGGGCACCTGGCGGCCGACACATCCCCCGACCAGCTGGTGGGCGAGATCTATGGCCTGATCATGGGCTTGTTGCACGACGTTCGCTTCCTGCGCGATCCGCAGGCAGTGGCACGCACCGAGGCGTCCTGGGCGCGCCTCGTCAAGAGTTACCTCCCCTCCCCCGCTTGATACGCGGTGGTGTGCCAGGGAGTGCTCTTGTTTTTTTATGTCCCAATTTCGCACAACCGTGCGAAGAAAGGAACCACCATGTTGATCATCCTGGGCATCGCCGCCATCGCGGCCGCAGTGGGCGCCATCCGGTCGCTGCGCAGCACCCTCACCAGCCTCCCGCGCAGCAACCGGGACTGGATCTTTTACTGACCGTCCGCCCGGTCCACCTCCCCCATCTACCCCATCTCCCTCCTGGAGTCCCACCATGAACACCTCCCCATCCGCCGCGCTGCAGGCCACGTCCAGCTTCTACGGCGAGCACCCCGGCATGCGCCTGCTGCGTGTGGCGCTGGGCACGGCCGAGCGCCTGTGGCCCACCTTGGCCGTGCGCGCGGCCTACCGCCTGTTTGGCACGCCCCTGCCCCTGCGCAAACCGGGCCGCAGCGCCGTGCCACCGGGCCACTGGCGCACGGAGCGCCTGGCGTTTGAAGACGCCGAGATCACGCTGTACCGGCCCCAGGCCCAGCCGCACGGCCCCACGGTGCTGCTGCTGCACGGCTGGGGCGGGCATGCGCGCCAGATGCTGCCGCTGGCCGACGCCCTGGCCGCCCGCGGCCTGCGCCCGGTGCTGGTGGACCTGCCCGCACACGGCGGCAGCCGGGGCCGCGTGAGCAACCTGCCGCAGTTCGCCCGTGCCATCGAATACACCACCGCCCGCCTGCACGCGCAGGACTCGGCGCCCCACGCCGTGGTGGCCCATTCGCTGGCGGCCAACGCAGCGGCCCATGCGGCCAGCCGGGGCCTGGCCACCGAGCGGCTGGTGCTGCTGGCGCCGCCCGCCTCGCCGCACGAATACACGCGCCTGTTCGCGCAGGTGTTTGGCCTGTCCGAACGCACCCGCGCCGCCATGCAACGGCGCATCGAGGCGCGCGAGGGCATCCTGATGCGACAGTTCGAGCCCCCCGCCGTGGGCCCGCGCATTGCACTGCCGACGCTGGTGGTGCACGACCGGGGCGACCGCATCAACCGCTTTGCCGACGGCGAGGCCTACCGCGACCACATTCCGGGTGCCGCGCTGCTGGCCACCGAGGGGCTGGGGCACCGCAAGATCCTGCAGCAGGCGGAGGTGCTGCAGGCCGTGGCCGACTTTGTGGCGGCGTAAGCGCCGGCCGGTGGTGGCGGGCAGGTCGCGCGACCCGCCGGAATCAGCCGGTGACAGGCAGCCTCTATCATCCGCACTCGACCGCCTTCCTGGAGGCGCCCTGCCGATGAATCGCTGGTGCCCGCACCAGCGGCCCCTGCTGCCTGTTGCTACCTGCCGTGTCTCCCATGTCCACTCTCCTGTCCGCCTGGCCCGCCCTGGTCCTGTTGTTGCCCGCGCTGTGGCTGGTGTCGGCGATCGTGTTCCTGGCCAAGGGCAACCGGCGGGCGTTTGCACAGCTGATGGCCCTGCTGGCCTGTTTTCTGATCGGCGCGCTGCTGATGGAGTTCTTCACCTTCATGGGCGCCCTCATGGCCCGCTCGGGCAGCCAGCACGCCACGCCCACGCTGGGCACCGGCACGCGCCAGTTGCTGGAGACCATTGCCAACCCGCGCTCCATCACCGCACCACCGCTGTCGCTGGCGGCTTTTGCGGCGTACAGCATCCCGGCGGGCTACCTGTGGCTGCTGGTCACCTGGGTGCTGCACCTGCGCGGCAAGAAGGCAGGCCCGGCCAAAAAGAAGTCCAGCAAAACCCCGCGCAAGGCAGCCAGAGACTGAGTTTCGATTGTTTTAGCCCCCAGGCGCTAGAACCATATGCCTGAACAGCTATCAATTAGATAGCGTCACCACGCCATGGCTTGACGCAGGGCAAAGCGTGCCCAGACCCGCCCGCCCACAATGGCGCGCGGCCTCCCCGACCCGGGGCGGGCACCTTGTCACCCTGTATTCATCCCGCCATGACCACCCACCACAGCGACGTGCTCATCGTCGGCGCAGGCCCGGCGGGCCTGTCGCTGGCCATCTCCCTGGCACAGGCCGGGTTCACCGCCACCGTGGTGGAGCAGCAGGGCGACCGCGCGCTGGCCCAGCCCGCACCTGACGGCCGCGAAATCGCCCTCACCCACCCCAGCCGGGCAACGCTGCAGCGGCTGGGCAGCTGGGCGCACCTGGCCGACCACGAGGTGGGCCAGATTGCCGAGGCCCAGGTGCACGACGGCCCGCTGGGCCGCCACAGCGCGCTGCAACTGAACGCGGCCAGCGGCACCCACGGCGATGTGTCAACTCCCGGCGCCCTGGGCTTCATCGTGCCCAACCACGCGCTGCGGCGCACGGCCTACGCGGTGGCTGCGAGCACCCCGGGCGTGCGCCTGCTCACCGGCACCCAGGTCACCCGCGTGGCCGCGCTGCCCGGCCATGCCGAGCTGGACTGCGTGCCCTCCCACACGGGCCCTGGCGACCACGCCACGCCCCAGCGCCTCACCGCCCCGCTGCTGGTGGCCGCCGACAGCCGCTTCTCGGCCACGCGCCGCCAACTGGGCCTTGGCGCAGACATGACCGACTTTGGCCGCACCGTCATCGTCTGCCGCATGCGCCACGCCCTGCCCCACGGCAACGTGGCGCACGAATGTTTTGGCTACGACCGCACGCTGGCCGTGCTGCCCCTGCCCGATGACCCACAGACGGGACAGGCGCTGTGCTCGGTGGTAGTCACGGCGGGCGCGGCCGACGCCGCCGCGCTGATGGCCCAAACCCCCGAGGCTTTTGCCACCCAGGTGCAGGCCCAGTTCAACGACCGGCTGGGACCCATGGCGCTGGTGGGCGAACGCCACGCCTACCCGCTGGTGTCCGTGTATGCCCAGCACTTTGCGGGCCACCGCTGCGCGCTGCTGGGCGACGCCGCCGTGGGCATGCACCCGGTCACGGCGCATGGCTACAACCTGGGGCTGGCGGGGGTGGAGCGGCTCACGGCCGCGCTGGTCAGCGCCCGCCAGCGCGGGCAGGACATTGGCAGCGCCGACGCCCTGGCCCCCTACGCACAAGGCCACCACCGCCACGCCTGGCCCATCTACCAGGGCACCAACGCCATCGTGCGCCTGTACACCGACGCCCGCCCGGTGCCCCGCCTGCTGCGGCAACTGGTGCTGCAGGGCGCGCGGCGCCTGCCACCGCTGCAGGCGGCCATCGTGGGGCAGCTGACGGGCCAGCCACCCCAATGGATGCGCGCACTGACGCTCAGGCCGTAGCCAAGCTCTGCAACGGGCGCGACCCACGCCAGCGCCACCGTGGAACTGGCTTTGCCAGGCCACCGGTGGCGTCCCCCTCAGGGGGACGACGCGAAGCGGCTCAGGGGGGGCCGTCCCTTACCCCCAGCGTGGCCAGGCCATACAGCGGCGCACCGAGCCAGGGGCGCCACCACATGTCCATGGCAATACCGGCCCAGCCATAGCCCTCCGCCACGCTTTGCTCGCGCAGCAGGTGCAGGCGCGGGTGCACGGCCGCCAGCTCTGCCATGCGGCCGACACCCCACCGAAACTCGGCGCCCGTAGGCCCTACGCTGGTGTGGCGGGCCGCGCAACCCACGGCCTGGCGCGTCATCACATCCAGCACCATGCGCGAGCCCGGCGGCGCGTGCTGCGCAAACTCGGCCAGCACGGCATGCACCTGCGCGGGTAGCAGGTACATCAGCACGCCTTCGCACAACAGCAGCACCGGCGTGGCGCTGCGCTGCGTGGGCAGACCCAGCCGCTGCCACCAGCCGGGGTGCGAGAGGTCCAGATCGGCATAGCGCATGCGCGGGCACTGCGGCGGCAACAGGGGCTTGCGCAGCGCCATCACCGCAGGCAGGTCCGCATCAAGCCACTGGTTGGCCCCCGTGTCCAGCCACTGAAAGTGGTGCGTGAGGCCACACCCCAGGTTGACGCCCAGGGCCTGCGGGTGCTCGGCAAAAAAGCCGCGCCCCGCCTCCTTGATGGCGCGGGTGCGCCACAGCACATGCAGCACCGTGGGCAGGTCGTCCAGGGTGCTGTTCACATCGGCACCCAACTGGGTCAGCAAGGCCTGGGCCACGGCATCGTGGCAGTCGAGCCAGGGGAAATAGCGCCCGCCGTGGGCACGCGCGGCCAAAGGGATGAGCAAGGTGCTGGGCACGGGGGGCAGCTGCGCGCGCTGCAGCAGGCTGTCGGTGCGGTGACGCGCACGCGCCGGTGGCGCAGGGCTGCGCGGCGATCGGGCAGGGCGTCTGGTAGGGGACTGCGGCACGGGGCGCTCCTCCAGTGGCTGCGGGCGCCACGGTTGCGTGGGATGCGGTGTGGCCCAGGGCAAGGGCCTTAGAGCCTGTTCAACAGGTTCTTGGGCCATTCTGAACGGTCTGCCCCAGTCTGTCGTGAATGACCGCAGCGCGTGCTGCGGTATGTCAATGCACCGGCGGGGCTTGCGGCCAGCGCGACGCTGAATCCCTAGTCCTTCACCAGCGCCCACACCAGCGCCACCCCGGCGGCCAGCAGGTCCCCGGTGAACGAGCTGTCATTGGCGTCGCTGCTGGCCGTGGTGAACGCCCGCTTCTGGCGCTCCCGCTCGGCCCGGGTGCGGTCGCGCTCCAGGGCCACCAGGGCGTCGCCAATGTCCACGGGCGATGCCGGCGCCGCCGGTGCCTTGGCGCTCGCGGCGGCATAGCCCTCCATGGCGCGCAACACGGCCTGGGGGTCGATGAGGGAGAACGCGGCACGGCAATAGGGGCAGGCGTGGTCTTTGCGGATGTCCACTGGCGCGCCGCAGCTGGTGCAATAGATGGCGCCCACGCGCTTGGCCAGGTCGTCGATCTCGGGGCGCGTCATGTGGCGCACAAAGCCTTTTTCGACCATGAAGGACGAGAAGGTGCTGAAGCGCCCATGCTGTCGCCCGCAGCGGTACACCATGTAGCGGCCGCTGCGCACCACGTCGTAACCCTTGGCCAAGCTGGTGTTGCAGCGCGGGCAGGCCATGCTCTCGGCCAGGGCCTGGTGCTGGTCCACACGGTGCTCGTGCAGCAGCCGAAACAGCTCGACCACGGACTGGGGCGTGAGCTTCAGGTTCTCGTGCCGGTCAAACCACAGGCCCTGGCAGGCAAAGCAGATGTCCAGCTCCAGCGAATCGCCCAGGTTGCTGGCAAAGCGGTGTGCCTGCATGGGTTGGCGGCACGAGGGGCAAGTGGGTGCAGGAAACATGGCAGTGAGGGTCTGGGCAGAGGTGCGGGGTGCCTCTCGGGGGCGGGGGCATCGTAACCCGCC
>NZ_JBWKYJ010000119.1:0-8915 GCF_059423685.1 Acidovorax sp. GW460-11-11-14-LB4
GGCTATGGTGGTGGCCGCGAGGGCGGCGGCGGTGGATACGGCGGCGGCCGCGAAGGTGGTGGCGGGGGCTATGGCGGCGGTGGCCGCAGCGAAGGTGGCTTCCGCAGCCCGTACGGCTCGGGTTCGCGCAACGGTGGTGGCGGCGGCCGCAATGGTGGCGGTGGTGGCTATGGTGGCGGCGGCAACGGCGGCTACTGAACCACACCCGTTTTTCTGTCACAAGGGCCCTTCAGGGCCCTTTTTCATGGCAGCTGCACGTCGAGATAGCAATCTCCATCGCCCCCGGCGCCTTGGGGCGCCTTGTGCAATCCCGCCCCTACTGCATTTCGCTCTGGCGGCGCTTGCGTGGGCGGCCCGCCAGCACCTTGTCAAACAATGGGTTCGGCAGCATGCGCAGCAGCTTGGCGACCACGCCCATTTGCCAGGGGATGACCCGGTAGCTCACGCCCGCCTGAATGGTGCGAAACGCCAGGTCCGCAAAATCGGCGGGCTGCATCAAAAACGGCATGCTGTAGCGGTTCTGTTGCGTGAGGGGGGTATCGATGTAGCCCGGCGACACCGTCACCACGCGCACGCCGTGGGGGCGCAATTCACCCCGCAGGCTTTCGCAGTAGCTGATGACAGCCGCCTTGCTGGCGCAGTAGGCGCCATGGCCGGGCAGCCCCCGGATGCCGGCCACGCTGCCGATGCCCACCAGGGTGCCGCTGCCGCGCTGCACCATGGCGTCTACAAACGGCTGGAAGGTGGCCGCCATGCCGATGTTGTTGGTGGCAAAGGTGCGGGCCATGACGTCGATATCGTCCCGCACCGCTGTGTCCATGCCCACGCTGATGCCGGCATTGGCGATCACCACATCCGGCACACCCTGGCGTGCGATGCAATCGCGCCCTGCAGCCACGATGCTGTCAGTCACCGACACATCAGCACTATAAATTTCATAGCTTTCAGGGCTTATTCCTTGAGCACTTGCCCATGTTTTGACTTCGGAAGTGCGCCGCGCCACCAGAGCCAGGCGAAACCCCGCTTGGTGATAGCGCTGGGCCAGGGCTTGGCCGATGCCACTGGATGCGCCGGTGATGAAGACAAGGGGAGTGGTCATGTGCATTCCGACAGTGGGCGGCAAGGCAGGATAGGTGGAGGCTACCGCGTGGTGCCCGGCAGGATCATGCCGCGCACGCGCCCGCGCAGTTGCAGCACCTGGTCGAGGTTGTCGTAATCCATGCTGTCGGCGGTGAAGCGGTCGTTGCCACGGGTGAGCGTGACCGGCTGATCAGAGCGCACCCGCTCGGTGTTGGTGAAGGCATGCAGAAACTCACCACGGAACTCCATGGGGGGCTGCGCTGCCGCCCCGGCCTTGGCGGGCAGCGGTTCACGCTTGACGATGGCGTTGCCGAACAACTGCACTTCGGAGCCATCGGCGTTGCTCAGGGCCCGGTTGGCCGTGGCCACGGTGACCCGGCCATCGAGGCTGACCGAACGCATGCGGACCTGATCGATCTCCAGCGTATCGGTGTCGGGGTAATGGCGCGCCTCGTCACCTTGCACCTCGCTCTGCAGGCGGCCCGTGGCATCGAATGTCTTCACCGAAAAGGACTTCATGAAATAGTCCGGCTGGTGCTGCACGGGCCGGTCAATCGCTGGCAGCTGGGGCATGGGCGCGTTACGCACCAGCCACCAGGTGCCCAGGGCCAGCAGGCCCATCAGCACCACGGGCAGGTAGATCGAGAGCTGGTCCCAGCCCTGGCGGATC
Organism: Acidovorax sp. GW460-11-11-14-LB4; assembly: GCF_059423685.1. Lineage (NCBI taxonomy): Bacteria > Pseudomonadati > Pseudomonadota > Betaproteobacteria > Burkholderiales > Comamonadaceae > Acidovorax > Acidovorax sp. GW460-11-11-14-LB4. Next base: position 1,751 of record NZ_JBWKYJ010000119.1, read on the forward strand.
ACGCGGATCATGCGGTGTACTCCGCCAGCAGCGCCGCGTAGCGGCCCGTAGCCACCAGCAGCAGGTCGCACAGCTCGCGCGCTGCACCCTCGCCCCCGCGCGCCTGGGTGACGAAGTGGGCCGCGTGGCGCACCTCGGTCTGGGCGTTGGCCGGCGCGCAGGCAAAGGCGCTGCGGCGCATCACGGGCAGGTCGGGCCAGTCGTCGCCCATGGCAGCGGCCTGCGCCCAGGTCAGGCCCAGGGTGGCCAGAATCTGCTCCGCGGCGGGGCGCTTGTCTTCGGTGCCAAACACGGCGTGCTCCACGCCCAAGGCCTTGAGGCGCACGCGCAATGGGGCAGAGTCGCGGCCGGTGATCACGGCGGGGGTGATGCCTGCCTTTTGCAGCAGCTTGAGGCCGTGGCCGTCCAGGGTGTTGAACCGTTTGATGGTCTCGCCCGTTTCGCTGAAGTACAGGCCGCCGTCGGTGAGCACACCGTCCACGTCGAAAAAGGCCACGCGCACGCCCTGGGCGCGCAGCAGCAGTTCAGGGTCAATCTGCAGGGCAGGAGAGGGAGAGGTCTGAGGAACCAGCGCCATCGTCAGATCACCTTCGCCCGCATCAGATCGCCGATGTGCACCACGCCCACCAGGGCGCCCGCTGCGTCCACCACCAGCACGCTGGTGATGGCGTGGGCTTCCATCATTTCGGCGGCGTCCACGGCCAGGGCGTCGGGGGCAATGCGGCGCGGGTTGGCGTGCATGACCTGGGCTGCGGTGGTGGACCGCAGGTCCGCCCCGGCCTCGATGCGGCGGCGCAGGTCGCCGTCGGTGAAGATGCCCAGCAGCTGCCCGTCGGCATCGACGATGGCCGAGGCGCCCAGACCCTTGGCGCTCATCTCGCGCATGAGGTCGCTGAACGAGGCATCGGGGGCCACGCGCGGCACCTCGGTGCCCGAGCGCATCACGTCGCTCACATGGGTGAGCAGCTTGCGACCCAGCGCACCGCCAGGGTGCGAGCGGGCAAAGTCTTCGGGGCGGAAGCCCCGGGCGTCCAGCAGGGCCACAGCCAGCGCGTCGCCCATGGCCAGCTGGGCCGTGGTGCTGGCGGTGGGGGCCAGGTTCAGCGGGCAGGCTTCGCGCGCCACGCTGCAGTCGAGCACCAGGTCGGCATAACGCGCCAGGGTGGACTGCAGGCCGCCCGTCATGGCGATCATGGGCGCGCCCAGGCGCCGCAGCACCGGCAGGATGGCCGTGAGTTCGCCACTTTCGCCGCTGTTGGAGATGGCCAGCACCAGATCGTCGCCGGTGACCATGCCCAGGTCGCCGTGGCTGGCCTCGGCAGGGTGCACAAAAAACGCGGGGGTGCCGGTGGAGGCCAGTGTGGCGGCGATCTTGCGCCCCACGTGGCCACTTTTGCCCATGCCCATCACCACCACGCGGCCCCGGGCCTGCAGCACCATCAACACCGCCTGGGCAAACACACCATCCACACGGGCCGCCAGGCCATTCAGGGCCTCCACCTCGATGTGGAAGGTCTCGCGGGCCAGGCGCAGGGCCTGGTCGGCATCAAAAGGGGGCAGCGCGGCGGGGGCGGGAGTCATGCAAGGATTCTATCGACCGGGCATGCCTGCCGGGCCGTCGCATGGGCCAAGTCCACTGGCACGGTCCGTGCATCCGGGTAGAAAAGCCCTTGCCCAGCCCACAAGGCTTGCCAGACTCGCACAAACAGGGAAGCAGCAGCGGCCTGCAGCCCCGGCCAATGGCTTGCTTGAATCCTGTGTTACGCAACGCAAGCCTCGGATAGCATCGAACCCATGTCTTCTCTCGCCCTCACACTGCTTTACCTGCTGGCCGCGGTGCTGGGCGTGGTGACCTGCCGCAGCCTCAAGCTGCCGCCCATGCTGGGCTACCTGGCCGCTGGGGTGCTCATTGGCCCGCACGCGCTGGCACTGGCGCAAAACTCCGAAGGGGTGCGCCACCTGGGCGAGTTTGGCGTGGTGTTCCTGATGTTTGCCATCGGGCTGGAGTTCAGCCTGCCCAAGCTGCGTGCCATGCGCAAGCAGGTGTTTGGCCTGGGGCTGATGCAGGTGGTGCTGACGATGGCGGTCGTGTCCGGCATGGCACTGGCGTTGTCGCGCTGGGCGGGTGGGGTGTGGGACATGGGCTGGCAGACGGCGCTGGCGCTGTCAGGCGTGATGGCCATGAGCAGCACGGCGATTGTGGTCAAGCTGATGGCCGAGCGGGCCGAGCTGGAGAGTGAACACGGCCGGCGGGTGATGGGCATCCTGTTGTTCCAGGACCTGGCGGTGGTGCCGCTGCTGGTGCTGATTCCGGCGCTGGGATCGTCGCCCGACCAGCTGCTGACCTCGCTGGGCTGGGCGCTGATCAAGGCCACGGTGCTGGTGGGCCTGCTGCTCACGGGCGGCCAGCGGCTGATGCGCTGGTGGCTCACGCTGGTCGCGCGGCGCAAGAGCGACGAGCTGTTCATGCTGAACCTGCTGCTGATCACGCTGGGCCTGGCCTGGCTGACCGAGCTGGCGGGCCTGAGCCTGGCGCTGGGCGCTTTCATTGCGGGCGTGCTGGTATCCGAGACCGAGTATCGCCACCAGGTGGGCACGGACATCCGGCCCTTTCACGATGTGCTGCTGGGCCTGTTCTTCATCACCATCGGCATGATGCTGGACTGGCACATCCTGGTGGACCGCTGGGCGCTGGTGTTGATGCTGCTCACGGTGCCCCTGGTGCTCAAGCTGGGGATCATCCTGGTGCTGGCGCGGGGCATGGGCGCGACCACCGGTGTGGCGCTGCGCACGGGGCTGTACCTGGCGCAGGCGGGCGAGTTCGGCTTTGTGCTGCTGTCGCTCACGCAGAACAACGGGCTGGTGCAGCCAGCGCTGATGAACCCCATCCTCGCGGCCATGGTGCTGTCGATGCTGGCCACGCCCTTCCTCATCATGTACAGCAACCGCATCGTGATGAAGCTGGTGGCCAGCGACTGGCTGCAGCAGTCGCTGCAGATGACATCGATTGCGCGCAAGTCCATCAACACCAGCAAGCACGTGATCATCTGCGGCTACGGCCGCTGCGGGCAGAACCTGGCGCGCATGCTGGAGCACGAGGGCATCCCCTACATGGCGCTGGACCTGGACCCGGACCGCGTGCGCCAGGCAGCGGCGGCGGGCGACTCGGTGGTGTATGGCGACGCCACCCGTCTGCAGGCGCTGATGGCGGCGGGCCTGGTGCGCGCCAGCGCCGTGGCCGTGACCTACATCGATGTGCCCGCCGCGCTGAAGGTGCTGGCCAATGCCCGGTCACACGCGCCGCAGGTGCCGGTGGTGGTGCGCACGCAGGACGACCTGTACCTGGACAAGCTGCAGGAGGCCGGTGCGACCGAGGTGGTGCCCGAGGCCATCGAAGGCTCGCTCATGCTCGCCAGCCACGCACTGGCCCTGGTGGGCGTGCCCATGCGCCGCGTGCTGCGGCTGGTGCAGGACCAGCGCGATGCGCGCTACAACCTGCTGCGCGGCTACTTCCATGGCGCGGACGACGACACGGTGAACGAACGCGACCAGGAGCGCCTGTCCACCATCAACCTGCCCCCGGGCTCCACCGCCCTGGGCCGCAGCCTGGGCCAGCTGGCCCTGCCCGCCATGGGTGTGCGCGTGGTCAACCTGCGGCGCGGCAATGGCCATGTGAGCGCGGCAGTGGACGAGGCCCTGCTGGCCGAAGGCGACACGCTGGTGCTGTCGGGCCATCCGGCAGCGCTGGCGCTGGCGGAAGACAAGCTGCTGAAAGGCTGACCGGCCCATGGCCCGCCGCTGGCAGCTCAGCGGATGGTTGGGCACACCATTTGAATGAAATCGGCCTGTAGCGCTAGTGCAATATGCACTGACAGCTACATATTTAATAGCAAACTACAGCAGCTCTTCAGGCCCAGGCCGCCCGAACAGGTAGCCCTGGAACTGGCGGCAGCCGTTGCGCAGCAGGAAGCTGCGCTGCCCTTCGGTTTCCACGCCCTCGGCCACCACGTCCAGGCCCAGGCTGCGGGCCAGCGTGATGATGGTGCAGGCGATGGTGGCGTCGTTGGGGTCGGTGAGCACGTCGCGCACAAAGCTCTGGTCGATCTTGAGCTGGTCCAGCGGCAGGCGCTTGAGGTAGCTGAGCGATGAGTAACCCGTGCCAAAGTCGTCGAGCGAAAAGCCCACCCCCAGCGTGCGCAGCGCCTGCATCTTGAGGATGCTGTCCTCCACGTCGTGCAGCAGCAGGCTTTCGGTGAGTTCGAGCTTGAGCAGGCGCGGGTTGGCGGCCGCATCGCGCAGCGCTGCCAGCACCTGCTCCACAAAATCGGGCTGGCGGAACTCCTGTGCACTCACGTTCACGGCCAGCGTCCACGCAGCTTTCGCCGGGGCGGTGGCCCACAGGGCCAGCTGGCGGCAGGCCAGGGCCAGCACCTGGCGCCCCAGGGGCAGGATGAGACCCGTCTGCTCGGCCAGCGGGATGAAATCGGCGGGCGAGACCATGCCGCGCTGCGGGTGTTGCCAGCGCACCAGCGCCTCGGCCCCCAGCAGGTGGCCGGTGGCGTCCACCACCGGCTGGTAGTGCAGCAGGAACTCGTTGCGCGCCAGGCCCTGGCGGATGTCGCCCTCCAGCGCCGAACGCGCCGACGCGGCAGCCTGCATGGCGGGGTCGAAAAAGCACAGGGTGTTGCGCCCCTGCGCCTTGGCCTGGTACATGGCCAGGTCGGCGCGCTTGAGCAGCTCTTGCACGGGCTGCTGCGCGTCCTGGAACAGCGCAATGCCGATGCTGGGGGTACTGTGCATGTCGCAGCCATCCACGACATAGGGCTGGTTCAGCGCCAGCAACACCTTCTGGGCCACGGCCTCGGCCTCGGCCGCGGCTTCGACCTCATGGCCGTGCAGGCCCTGCACCACGACCACAAACTCATCGCCACCCAGCCGCGCCACGGTGTCGGTGGCCCGCACGCTGGCCCCGATGCGCGCGGCCACCTGCACCAGCAGGCGGTCGCCCCACTCGTGGCCCATGGTGTCGTTGATGCCCTTGAAGTTGTCCAGGTCGAGGAACAGCAGGGCGCCATGGCGGCCGTCGCGCTGGGTGGTGGCCACCGCGCGCTCCAGCCGGTCCATCAGCAGCCGGCGGTTGGGCAGGCCGGTGAGTTCGTCGTAGAACGCCAGGCGCTGGATCTCGGCCTCGGCCAGCTTGCGCTCGGTGATGTCGCGCGCCACGCCCCGGTAGCCGGTAAAGCGGCCCTCTTCGTCAAAGATGGGCTCGCCACTGATCGACACCCACACGGGCTTGCCGTCCTGGGACAGGCGCTGCATCTCAAAGTCGTGAAAGACCTGGTGCGCCTCCAGCTGCTCGCGGTGCTCGCGCCATTGCCCTTCGTTGACGAAGGTGTCGGGCAACTCCCAGCGGGTCAGGCCGTAGTGCATCTCATCGGGCACGCCCTCCGTGTGGTACGGGTTGCCGTCCAGCCGCACAAAACGAAACTGGTCGTCCTGCTCCCAGTACCAGTCGGACGACAGGTCCGTCAGGCTGCGCCAGCGCGCCTCGCTCTGGCGCAGGGCCTCCAGCGTGCTCAGGTAGTCGGTGACATCGGTGAACGTGCGCACGCGCCCGCCGGGCTCTAGGGCACGGGTGCGCACCTCGATGTAGCGGCCCTGCCGGGTGCGCCGCACGTAGCTCTGCGGCATGTTCATGCGGCCGCCATGCGCCGCGTATTCCGACGCCACGTAGTTGCGGGCCATGGGCTCGATGAGCTGGAACTCGGGCCCGAAGTCGCCCCGCTCGGTCTGAAAACGCACCACCTCTTCCACCAGCGGCTGCGTGGCCAGCAGGGACTCGGGCAGGTCCAGCAGCTCCAGGTAGCGCTGGTTGTAGACGCGGATGCGGCCCTCGGCGTCCACGTTGGTGATGCCCTGCGAGATGTTGTCCAGGGTGCCTTCGAGGGCTCGGGTCTTCTCGGCCAGCAGGGCGCTGGTGCGGGCCAGTTCGGCCTCCACATGGCTGCGGGCCAGCTCGGCGCGGCGGGCGGTCTCCAGCTGGCCAATGGTGTTCAGCAAGGGCTGCAGAAACTGCACATCGGCGTTGGTGTAACCGCCGCTGCGGTTGGCCAGCCCCACCATGGCCACCAGCTCTCCCGCCGCATGGATGGGCAGGCCCAGGTAGGTGCGCAGCGTGGGGTGGCCGGACGGCGTGCCCGCGCTGCGGGCATCGTGGTTGGCATCGTTGCTGAGGACCGGCTCGCCCGTCACCAGCGCAGCGCCCACCAGCGAGTGCAGATTGTCGAACACCATGCCATCCTCGGCATGCTGGGCATAGCGCTGGCGCGAGGCCTCGTCCCAGCTGATGTCGGTCATCGCGTGCACGCGCAGGTAAGGGTGCCCGTCATCGGCCCGCTGCACCTGGCCCACGAGGCCGAACGCGCTCTGGGTCAGCGTCATCAACTCGCCCAGCAGCGCCTCGAACGCCGCCCGGGGGCCCGAGCTGGCAATGAACATGCCCTGGGCCCGCGAGATGGCCTGCAGCAGCCGGTGCTGGCGCGCCAGCATGGCCTCGGCCGCGCGGCGGGCACGGGCGCTGGAGGTGCGCTCCAGCACGGCTTCGATCTGCGCGGGCAGGGTGAGCAGGTAGTCCAGCGCCGGGTCCTGCACGGTGAAATCGTCAAACCCGTGGCGCATGGCCTGCGCCGCGTGGGTTTCTGCCCCCATGCGCACGATGATGATGGCCGGAACGCCGTCGAGCAGCTGCAGCAGGTCAAAGGCCGAACCGTCCAGGGTGCGCTGGGCGGCCAGCACGATGTCGGGGCGGTGGCGCAGCAGGTGGTCGCGCGCCTGTGCGATCGAATCCACCACGTCCACGCGCCAGCCCGACCAGGGATCGGCCAGCGCCCCCGCCACAGCCTGTGCGTGGGGGTGATCACTCTCGATCAGCAGGACGGAGATGGGCATGGGCCGATCGTCGTGGGGGTTGGGGCACCGTCCGCCGCAGGCGGCGCGAGTTTGTAACGCCAGTGAAACACATTATGGCGTCTGGTGCAGGCGCGCGCGGGGACCGCCGGGCTGTTTACACTCTCGCACTTTCCGTGCCTCGCGCCACTGGCCAGCCCCTGGCGCACACCCAGGCATTGGCCCTGCCCGGGCCTCCCCCGCGTCATCACTCCCCACC
>NZ_JBWKYJ010000120.1:0-8612 GCF_059423685.1 Acidovorax sp. GW460-11-11-14-LB4
TGCAATCGTTAGCCGCTTCGGGAGCGGCGATTTCAGGAAGAAGAAGCTGCAGGGCTGACATGGGTGGCTCCATGGTGGTAAAGTTGCCTTACTAGTAACGGATAACAATATCCGGATTACGTAAAACGTAATTTAACACAGATTACAGAATTGGTAATTAATTCTCTCTATGGAGTCTTGCCGCTATGTATGCTGAATTAATCGAGAACCTGACAGCCGAAGATCGCAAAGCCTTGGCTGAACAAGGTGTTCCGTCGTCGCGGGTGAGCGAATGGAAAACAGGCTTTAGAGTACCCACCCGTCCTCAAGCGCTGGCGCTTGCCACCGTCAAGGGCGTGGACTACATGGAGCTGGAGAAGGAGTTGGTAATGATCGAGGCGACGGAAGAAGCCAAGAAAAAACCAGCAATGGCCAGCCTACTTGAACGCATTCGAATACTGTAATGACCGACCTCGAATTCATGGACCACGCCGAACAACTGCTGCTTGCCGTCGAACGCAGTTGTGATCGCATCAATGACACCTCGGATGCCGATGTGGACAGCCAGCGCTCGGGGGGCATGGTGACCTTGACCTTTCCCAACCGCAGCCAGATCGTGATCAACCTGCAAAAACCGCTGCACGAGGTGTGGATGGCCGCCCGGTCTGGCGGCTATCACTATCGTTTTGATGGTAGCCATTGGCAGGACACCAAGGGCGCCGGAGAATTTTTTGCATGCCTCACGCGCGATGCCTCGCAACAGTCCGGGATGTCGCTGCAGTTTGCCCCGTAACTTACTCCGCGCCCGCCCAGTTGAGGAGGGGCGCTGCGGATTATGCGGCGCTCAGTTTCGGAACAAGTCCAGGATGCGGCTGCGCTCTTCAGAAGGCGGAGGTGCTTGGGGCGCTACTGCGGGAGACGCGGACCGGTCGTCCACCCCCACGCTCGAAACACCCGCATTGCGTGCGTACTCCTCGTAGAACCACTCACCGCCCACATTCACGACACCGGGTGGCACTGTAGGCTCCATCACTGGCACGCCCTTCAGCGCACGCTCCATGAAGCTGATCCACACGGGCAGGCTGAGCCCGCCACCGGTTTCCCGGCTGCCCAGATTGCGTGGCGTGTCATATCCAATCCAAGTGACAGCCGCAATGGTGGGCTGGAACCCTGCGAACCACGCGTCCACCGAATCGTTGGTGGTGCCGGTTTTGCCATAAAGATCGGGGCGCTTGAGAGTGGCCTGGGCCCGCGCTGCAGTGCCGGTGCGGGTCACCTCCTGCAACAGACTGCTCATCACAAAGGCATTGCGTGCGTCGATGGCCCGGGGCTGCTCGTTGAGCGCTGGTGGCGTGATTTCTGAAATCACTCGCCCCTTGTGGTCAGTCACCTTGGCAATCAGCCAAGGATTGACGCGGTAGCCCCCGTTGGCAAACACGGAATAAGCGGATGCCATTTGCAGGGGCGTGACCGAGCCCGCACCCAGCGCCATGGTCAGGTAGGCCGGGTGCTTTTCTGGGTCGAATCCAAATCGTCCCACCCATTCCTGCGCGGTTTTGGGTCCCACGGCTTGCAGGATCCGGATGGAGATCATGTTTTTGGACTTCGCCAAGCCCGTGCGCATACTCATGGGGCCGTCGTACTTGCCGTCGTAGTTCTTGGGTTCCCAAGGCTGACCGCCGGTGATACCCGCATCAAAGAACAGCGGAGCATCGTTGATCACGGTGGCAGGCGTGAAGCCCTTTTCGAGCGCTGCTGAATAGATGAACGGCTTGAAGCTCGAACCAGGCTGGCGCCATGCCTGCGCTGCATGGTTGAACTTGTTCTTGTCAAAGTCGAATCCACCTACCAATGCCCGGATGGAGCCATTGCGGGGGTCAAGGGCTACAAAAGCCCCTTCCACTTCGGGCAGCTGTGTAATCTCCCATGCGCCCTTTGGTGTCTTGACCACTCGGATGACGGCGCCGCGCCGGATCTTGATATTGGGCGGCGCCTTGTCGCTGAGCCCCGACTGCGCTGGTTTGAGTCCATCGCCGGTGATCTCCAGTGAGTCGCCATTGGCTCGTGCGGCTAGGATGCGTTTGGTGGATGCTTCCAGCACCACAGCGGAGAGTACGTCTCCGTTGTCGGGGTGGTTGGCAAGGGCGTCATCAATGGCGTCCTCCACTTCCTGGGCTGCTGTGGGCAACGCAACGAACTTCTCTGGTCCCCGATACTGCTGGCGCCGCTCGTAGTCCATGATCCCGCGCCGCAGGGCCACATAGGCGGCCTCTTGCTCCGCTGCATTGAGGGTGGTGTACACGTTGAGGCCGCGTGTGTAGGCCTCATTGCCGTACTGGGCGAAGATTAGCTGGCGGGTCATCTCGGCGACGTATTCCGCGTGGATGCGCGTGTTGTCGGGCCCCGTACGGATTTTCAACTCTTCTTTCTTGGCTTGCTCTGCTTGTTGCGCAGTGATGAAGCCGTTCTCTTCCATCCGTTCGATGATGTACTGCTGTCGAGCGCGGGCACGTTTGGGATTGCTGATGGGGTTGTAGGCAGATGGTGCCTTGGGCAAGCCCGCAAGCATTGCTGCTTCAGCAATGGAAACGGATTTCAGCGGTTTTCCAAAATAAGCCTCGGAGGCTGCCGCAAATCCATACGCACGATTGCCAAGGAAAATCTGATTCATGTAAATCTCAAGAATCTGATCCTTGGTCAGCAAATGCTCCAATTTGAAAGTTAGTAAGATTTCGTAAATTTTGCGAGTAAATGTTTTTTCTGAGGACAGATAAACATTTCGCGCAACCTGCATGGTGATCGTCGAGGCGCCCTGGCTTTTCACACGGCCCAGATTGGCGAGGCCCGCACGCAGCACGCCTTTGTAGTCCACACCACCGTGCTGGAAGAAGCGAGAGTCTTCGATCGCCAGCACTGCGTCTTTCATGACCTGCGGAATCTCGTCGATGGGCGTGAGGTTGCGACGCTCTTCACCAAACTCGCCCAATAAGGCCCCTTCCGCAGAGTACACCCGCAGCGGCAATTTGGGGCGGTAGTCCGCCAAGTCAGAGATGTCCGGCAGGTTGGGGTAGGCCACCGACAGAGCCACAGCGATTGTGAGCGCCAAGCCCACGGCCGCGGCCGCGGCCAGTCCAGTGATCCATAGAGCGATGCGAACCAACCAGCGAAGCCAACTGGGACGGGTGCGAGCAGGAGAGGAGTCCGACTTGTCGGAGGTCTTCGAGGGGGAGGGCGGCATATCGCTCCGATGGGGTAAGACCACCCATTATAAAAATGTCCACCGCTGGGGCTGGAAATCCGATTTCGTACTTGGCAAGGTGTCGCTGAAAGGCTTCCTGTAATAGCCAAGCGGCATTGCAGTGCTCTGAAATTTCGTCTGCTTTTGGCAACGCTCTTCGGGCGTTACAGGGGGAAAAATCTTTGCCGGAGAACTATCTTACTGATAGCATTCATGTGAAGTGTTAAGTTTTGTTGCCTCATTTTGGCAAGTTACAGGGGACCAATCTTGATCTCAATGGGGTCTTTGTTCAATCGCCAGTCTGCTCCGCTGCTGGGAATCGACATCAGCTCCTCCAGTGTCAAGCTGGTGGAGTTAGGGCGCGATAAGGCAGGTAGTCTGGTCCTAGAGCGTTGCGCGATCGAGCCGCTGGAGCGAGGCTGGATCACTGATGGCAACATCGAAAAATTTGACGAAGTGGCCGACGCATTGCGTCGACTGGTCAAGAAGAGTGGCACTCGAACCAAAAACGTGGCACTGGCATTGCCCCCCTCCGCTGTGATCACCAAGAAGATTACGCTGCCGGGTGGAATGACGGAGCAGGAGCTTGAGGTTCAGGTCGAATCCGAAGCCAACCAGTACATCCCATTTTCGCTCGATGAGGTGAGCTTAGATTTTTGCGTTATTGGTCCGAGTAAAAACGCGCCCGGGGACGTTGACGTTCTGATTGCTGCCTCCCGGCGCGAAAAAGTCCAAGACCGACAGGGCTTGGCGGAGGCCGCCGGGTTGAAGCCCGTGGTGGTCGATATTGAATCCCATGCATCACGACTGGCTGCAGGGCGTCTCATTGAAGCGCTGCCGAATAAAGGCGTCGATGCGATGGTGGCGCTTTTCGAGGTGGGAGCCTTGACGACCAGTATGCAGGTGATTCGGAACGAAGAAGTTCTGTACGACCGCGACCAAGCCTTCGGCGGCGCCCAGCTGACCCAGCTGATTGTTCGGCAATATGGTTTCTCTGTGGAAGAAGCCGAGAGCAAAAAGCGCAGCGGTGATTTGCCGGAAGACTATCAATCAGCAGTCCTTCGTCCTTTTGTCGACAGCATGGCCCAAGAGATTGGCCGAGCCCTCCAATTCTTCTTCACCAGCACGCCCCACAACCGTGTGGACCACATCATGCTGGCTGGTGGCTCGGCCCCACTGCCGGGGCTAACTGAGGCTGTCACCCAGCAAACCGGTTTTGCGTGCAGTGCTGTCAATCCTTTTGATGGTATGGAAATCGGAAGTTCCGTGCGACTGAAAAAAATGGTGCGCGAAGCACCGTCGTACCTGACCTCGTGCGGTCTTGCTATGCGGAGGTTTCTGCAGTGATTCTGATCAATCTTTTGCCTCACCGAGAGGAGGCACGCAAACGCCGCAAGGAAGCTTTTCAGGCGACGATGTTTGCATCTTTGCTTTTGGGCCTTGCTATTGCCGGAGCCATCTACTGGTGGTTTCAGATCATGATCACGGATCAGCAGAATAAGAACGCCTTTCTCCAGCAGGAGATAAAGGTGTTGGAGGGACAGATCAAAGAAATTGCATCCATCGAAGATGAAATTGCTTCTTTGCGTGCGCGCCAGAAGGCGGTAGAAGATCTACAGTCTGACAGAAACCTTCCTGTTCACTTGCTTACCGAATTGGTCAAACAACTCCCTGACGGGGTGTATGTCACGGCAATCCGGCAAGCCGGGCAAACGATCACGATGCAGGGGATGGCGCAGTCCAACGAACGGGTTTCCGAGTTGTTGCGTAATTTGGCAAGCAACACGCCGTGGTTGGCGAAGCCAGAATTGGTGGAAATCACTGCAAGCACTGTAGCGCTGACCTCGCGAGATCAACGCCGAGTTTCTTCCTTCAACTTGAGGTTCCAATTGGTGCGCGCCAGCGACGCACAAAAATCTATAGCGGCAGCGAATGTTGCTGCCTCTTCGCCTGGAGGTAGGTGACATGGCGAAAGCAAAAGAAAAAAAGATAAATTTCGCTGAATGGATAGAGTCTGTCCAGCGGCAGTTCAGAAGCTTGGATTCCAGAGATCCTTCAGCTTGGCCAGTTTTGCCAAAGGTAATTCTCTGCGTCTTTATTGCGGGCGCTGTCGCTGCGGTGTCGTGGTTCGCATTTTTGCAAGACTATGAAGTGCAGTTGGGTGAGGAACGCAACAAGGAATTAGCTTTGAGGGGTGACTACCAGAAGAAGCTCATCAAAGCAGTTAGCTTGGATGCACTGAAGAAGCAGCGTGAGCAGATTCAGCAATATGTTATTCAGCTAGAAAAGCAACTTCCTAGTAAAGCTGAAATGGCTGCGTTGCTTTCTGATATCAATCAATCTGGTTTAGGGAGAAGTCTGCAGTTTGAGTTGTTTCGGCCCGGTCAAGTCGTTGCCAAAGACTACTATGCTGAGCTTCCCATTTCTATTCGTGTTACTGGTAAGTATCATGATATCGGAGCTTTTGCCTCTGATATTGCGCACCTGTCTCGCATTGTTACGCTTAACAACATATCGATTACTCCCGGGGCTCGTGAAGGCTTAACTATGGATGCGACTGCGCGCACATTTAGATATCTGGATCCTGAGGAGATCCAGGCGCAAAAGAAGGCGGGGGGGGCTAAGTGATGAAAATTTTCACTGCGTCATTTCTTGTGAGTGGTTTGTTAATGCTTGTTGGCTGTGCTCCGTCAGGGGAAGATGAATTGAGAGTTTGGATGGCGGAGCAGCGAGCCAACACAAAACCGAGCGTTCAGCCGTTAACTGAACCAAAGAAGTTTGTCCCTGAAGCATATAGCCAGGATGGTGCGATAGAACCGTTCAATCAACTTAAATTAACACAAGCGTTGAAACGGGACTCTAGTCAAGTGGCCTCGAACGTTACGTTGATCGCTCCAGAAATGGCCCGTCGTAAGGAGCCATTGGAGGCGTTCCCATTGGATTCTATGGCTATGGTGGGTAGTCTGAATAAATCAGGCGCACCGATAGCGTTGATTAAAGTTGATAGCTTGATCTATCAGGTCAAGGTTGGAAATTACCTTGGTCAAAATTATGGAAAAGTCACTCGGATTACTGAAAATTCAATTCAGCTGCGTGAAATAGCACAAGATGCAACAGGGGATTGGATAGAGCGTTCAGCATCGCTTGATCTGCAAGAGGGTAAAAAATGAAACAAAATAGTGGCATATTGTTCAGTTATTGCCGTGGCGCTGCTGTAGGCGTTTCAATGCTTTTTCTTTCTCTTGGGGCATTTGCCGCTGGGGGGATTAGTGCTGTTTCCGCTAGCATCCAGGCGGGTGTTGAGATATTGAGAGTTGATTTTTCTGAGCCGATTTCTTCTTCGCCTACAGGATTCTCGACACAGTCTCCTGCACGCATCGCGCTGGACTTTCAGGGGGTGGGGAATGATAGTGGTAAATCGCTGTATGATATTAACCTTGGAAATTTGAAATCGGTGAATATTGTGAATGCAGGGGAGCGTTCGCGTATTGTTCTGAATCTAAAAAATCCGACCTCTTACAAAACGGAAATTCAAGGGAAATCCTTGTTTTTGTCGCTTGAGTCTTCGCTTGTCGGAACGAGGCCTTCTGCTCAAACCACCGCATTTTCGGAAAGTCAGAACAACGATGTGCTACCGTTGAAAGACATAGACTTTCGACGTGGTTCGGACGGTGCTGGAAGGGTAATCGTGAATCTTCTTAGCAATCAGGTAGGTGTTGATCTGCAGCAGCAAACCAAAGGTATTGTGGTTGAATTTATGCGATCATCGTTGCCTGAGGGGTTGCGTCGAAAATTAGATGTTACGGATTTTGGCACTCCTGTGCAGACTGTAACTACAACACAGACGGGTGAGCGCGTCCGTATGCTTATTGAATCGAATGGTGAATGGGAGCACAGCGCATACCAAAGTGACAATCAGTTTGTTGTTGAAATTCGGCAGAAGAAAATCGATCTGAGTAAATTGACGCAGGGTCCTGGGTACTCAGGAGAAAAATTATCCTTGAATTTCCAGAATATCGAAGTGAGATCTTTGCTGCAGGTTATTGCTGATTTTACGAATTTCAATATAGTCACATCTGACACTGTCACGGGTGCTCTAACCCTGCGGCTCAAGGATGTCCCCTGGGACCAAGCGCTCCAAATTATCATGGACGCCAAAGGTCTTGGTATGCGTAAGACAGGATCCGTTCTATGGATCGCCCCTAAAGATGAGATAGATGCTCGTACAAAGAAAGACTTCGAGGCTGCTCAGGCAATCCAAAAATTGGAGCCACTTAAGACGCAGGCTTTTCAGCTTAACTATGCAAAGTCAGCAGACATTGTTGCTCAGCTCACCACTACGGCGGGTGCGTCCAGCGGGGCCGCATCAACGCGATTTTTGTCGGAGCGTGGTAGTGCAATATCCGAACCGAGGACAAATCAGTTATTTGTGACTGATACCCCAAGTAAGCTCGAAGAAGTTCGTTTACTACTGGCGAGCTTGGATGTTGCAGTTCGTCAAGTTTTGATTGAGGCGCGCATTGTCGAGGCGCGAGATACTTTTGGCCGATCTTTGGGCGTACGTTTGGGTGCAACTGACTTGCGTGCTAATAGGGGGGGGGATGGTGGATATGGAGTCGGAGGAAATAACCGAGTAGCCTTCGGTACCTCATACAGCGATGCCGTTGCATCCAGTGGTGCAGGTGGTGCGACTAATACGAGTGGAAATTTTGTGAACCTGCCCGCAAGTCTATCTAATGTGAGCAGTGTGGGGAGTTTTGCGCTATCGATATTCAATTCTGCCGCAAATCGCTTTCTTACATTAGAGCTTTCGGCAATGGAGGCCGACGGTAAGGGGAGGATAGTTTCCAGCCCTCGCATTATTACGGCGGATCAAACTAAGGCGCTGATTGAGCAAGGTACAGAGTATCCGTACGCTGTGACGGCCCCTAACGGTGCTACGACTCTAGCCTTCAAAAAAGCAGTACTCAAGCTTGAAGTGACGCCCCAGATAACTCCTGAGGGGAATATTATTCTTGATTTAGACGTGAACAAAGACAGCCGAGGAGAGACAACTACTCAAGGTGTCGCTATTGACACCAAGCATGTCAAAACGCAAATTTTGATTGAAAACGGCGGAACCGTTGTAATTGGTGGAATCTTTGAAATGGAAGAAACCAATCAAGAGAATAAAATCCCGTTGCTTGGCGATGTTCCTGTGGTGGGTAATCTCTTCAAAAATAGAACAAAAGAATCTACCAAGCGTGAAATGTTAGTATTTATTACGCCTAAAGTTATTTCTGATAGTGGTCCTAGAAAATAATTCTTTACGGATTAATTGATTATGAAAAAGTTATTTAAAATATTACTCGCCATCACTGCCGGTGTGTTGGTTGTCGCTTGTGGAGGCGGGGGG
>NZ_JBWKYJ010000121.1:0-8365 GCF_059423685.1 Acidovorax sp. GW460-11-11-14-LB4
GGGCTCATGTAATGGCCTGGGGTGGGGCGCTCCAGGCGCTCGCCACCCCAGACATGCTCCGCCCCCTCATTGCGCGCAATGTCGATGTAGCCCAGGTTCTGCGCCAGCTGGTTGTCGTCCACCACCGGGCCCATCTCGGTGCCGCGCTCCAGCGCGTGGCCCACCTTCAGGCTGGCCAGCCGGTTGCGCAGGCGCGCCACAAAGGCGTCGTGCACCTCGGCCTCCACGATGAGACGGCTGGACGCCGTGCAGCGCTGGCCGGTGGAGAAGTACGAGCCCTGCAGTGCGCAGTCCACCGCCTGGTCCAGGTCAGCGTCGGCCAGCACGATGAGCGGGTTCTTGCCGCCCATCTCCAGCTGCACCTTGGCGCGGCGCTGGCTCGCGGCGCGCAGGATGCGGTCGCCGGTGGCCACCGACCCAGTAAAGCTCAGCGCGTTGACCAGTGGGTGGTCCACCAGCGTCTGGCCCACCTCGCGGCCGCTGCCCATGATGAGGTTGAACGCACCGGCGGGCAGACCGCTGCGGCTGATGATCTCGGCCAGCGCCCAGCCACAGGCGGGCACCAGCTCGGCGGGCTTGAACACCACGGTGTTGCCGTAGGCCAGGGCAGGGGCGATCTTCCAGGCCGGGATGGCGAACGGGAAGTTCCACGGCGCGATGATGCCCACCACGCCCACGGGCTCGCGGGTCACGTCCACCTGCACGCCCTGGCGCACCGAGGCCAGCAGCTCGCCCTGGATGCGCAGCGCCTCGCCCGCAAAAAACTTGAAGATCTGTCCGCTGCGCGCCACCTCAGCCACGCCTTCGGGCAGGGTCTTGCCTTCTTCACGGGCCAGCAGCGCGCCCAGCTCGTCCTTGCGTGCCAGCAGCTCGCTGCCGATCAGGTCCAGCACATCGGCGCGGCGCTGGGGCGTGCTCTGGCTCCAGGTGGGCAGGGCATCGGCCGCAGCGCGCACGGCCAGCTCGGTTTGGTTGCGGTCGGCACGGGCATATTCGGCCACCACCTCGCGGATGTCCGACGGGTTGGTGCTGATGCCGGTGGTGGTGCCGATTTCCCACCGGCCATTGATCAGGTGCCGGGGGCTGAGCTGGAGGTCGCCGAGCTTCATGGAGACAGGCCTTTGTTGCAGTTGCGGCGAAGTCTATGGAAGGTTTTGATATCAATCCAATCGTTTTTTAGACAAAATACATATCGTTCTTTGCATTCTGGAAAACCCCTCCCCTTTTTTTCCCGTCCTTCGCCATCCATGAGCACCTACAACCACTGGTTCATCCGCGCCCGCCTCAAGACGCGCCAACTGCTGCTGCTGGTGGCCCTGGCCGAAGAGGGCAACATCCACCGCGCCGCCCAGGTGCTCAGCATGACGCAGCCGGCCGCCTCCAAGCTGCTCAAGGACCTGGAGGATGTGTTGGAGGTGTCGCTGTTTGACCGCCTGCCGCGTGGCATGCGCCCCACCTGGTACGGCGAAACGATGATCCGCCACGCGCGCATGGCCCTGGCCAACCTGAACCAGGCGCACGACGAGATCGGTGCGCTCAAGCGCGGGCACTACGGCCAGGTGGGCATCGGTGCCATCACCTCACCCGGCCTGAGCCTGCTGCCCGCTGCCGTGGCGCAGGTCAAGCAGGAGCACCCCAGCCTGCGCATCTCGCTGGACATCGAAACCAGCCCGGTGCTGCTGGAGCGGCTGGAGCAGGGCAAGCTCGACATCGTGGTGGGCCGCCTGTACGAAGAGCACGACAAGGAGAACCTGCGCTACGAGTCGCTGACGGAGGAGCTGGTCTGCGCCATGACGCGCCCGGGCCACCCGCTGTCGAGCATGACCGGGTTGACGCTGCGCGATGTGGTGTCGGCCAGCTGGATCGTGCCGCCGGCGGGCAGCGTGCTGCGCCACCGGTTTGACCTGATGTTCCAGCAGGACGGGCTGGCGCCGCCGCTGCATACGGTGGAGACATCGGCGCTGTTGTTCATCACGCGCATGCTGCAGCAGAGCGACATGATTGCGGTGGTGGCGGAGGATGTGGCGCGCTATTACGCGGCGCATGGGATCGTGACGGTGTTGCCGCTGGCGATGCCGTGCCATATGGATGCGTTCGGAATCATCACGCGGTCGGACCGGCTGTTGTCGCCGGCGGCGAAGGTGATGATGAAGGCGTTGAAGCAGACTAGTCTGGTGCAGTATGGGCGGAGGTTGGAGGTGGGGGATTGATGGTTTTTGGTTGTATTGGCTGGATGCGCTAGTGGGATATGCGCTGGTTGCTATTGATTTTGTAGTGTTTGTTTTCGTGTGCTGAATGTGCCGCATGCCTTTGCTGAGGGCGGAGGCCGGGAGTCGCCCGGCATGCGAGTAACTTTCTTTTGCTTCGCCAAAAGAAAGTCACCAAAGAAAAGGCGACCCCCAGTCTGCGACCCCTTCGCGGAGCGAAGGGGCAAACCTGCGGCGGGGCGGTTGCGGGGTGCGCCGTGGAACTCACTGCGCTGCGTTGCAGCTTCGTTCAGACATCCACGGCGAGTCAGTTCACGAGGCATGGGCGCTTCGACGCCCATGCTCACCCCGCAACCGCCCCGCCGCAGGCGCAGCCAGCAGGGGTGGGGAGCCAAACATCCAACAGCCGAACAGCCACACGGGCCATCGCTGCGCTCGGCCCAGTTTGCGCAGCGCGTGGCGCTTGCGCCCGCGAGACGGGGCCGAGCGTAGCGCAGCGAAGCAATGGCCCGTGTGGATGTCCGTTTTTGGGTTCCCTTCTGCGCGTGCCGAGAAGCGCAGGGCAGGGGGTGCGTGCGTGTGCCGAAGGACACACGCACCTCGTGCACTGACTTGCCGCAGTTGTTTGAACGGAGCGCGTAGCGCGCAGTGAGTTCTGCGGCGCACCCTCTGTGCGAGCATCGCAGGTTGCCCGTAGCGCAGCGAAGGGACGCGCGCAGTAGGGTCGCCCTTTCTTTGGTGACTTTCTTTCGGCGACGCGAAAGAAAGTTACTCGCACGCCGGGCGACTCCCGGCCTCCGTCCTCAACCCGAGCACGCCGCCAGACCAACACCCACCCTCAAAAACTGCAAAAACAATAGCTACCAGCGCTTAATGGATAAGCGCCAGAGCCCAAAAAGACTTCAAAAAATCAAACCCACCCCGCATCCACCTTGAACTCCTGCGCCGTACACATCGCCGCATCGTCCGACGCCAAAAACAACACCATCCGCGCAATGTCATGCGGCCGCAGCTTGTCCGGCAGGCACTGGTTGCGCGCCAGCTCTTTCTCGCCCTCGGCGTCCAGCCACAGTTTGATCTGCCGCTCCGTCATCACCCACCCCGGCGACACCGTGTTGATGCGGATCCGGTCCTGCCCCAGCGTCTTGGCCAGCCCGCGCGTGAGGCCGTTCACCGACGACTTGGCAATGGCATAGCAGGGGTAGCCCGTGCCCTTGCCCTGCCAGCCCGTGGAGCCCAGGTTGATCACCGAGCCCGCGCCCAGCCTGCGCATGCCAGGCACCACGGCCTGGATGGCGAAGAAGGCGGGGCGCTCGTTGATGGCCATGCGCTCGTCGTAGTACTCGGGCGTCACGGACTCCAGCGTGTGCCGGTCATCGCTGGCCACGTTGTTCACCAGCACTGCAAAGTCGCTGCCCAGCTCGGCCGCCGCTTCGGCCACGCAGGCCTGCAGGGCGTTCACATCGCGCACATCGCATACACGCCACCAGGGGTGGGGTAGGCCTGCGTCGGCAATGTGCTGGGCCAGGGCTTCGCTGGCGTTGCGCGCCACGTCCACAAACGCCACGCGGGCACCTTGCTCGGCAAACGCCGCCACGATGGCCGCGCCAATGCCGCTGCCGCCGCCCGTCACAAACACGGCGCGGCCTTGCAGGCTGGGGAATTTCGCCAGGCCCTGGGGGGCGCCGGTGGCGTCGGTCGAGGAAGAGGAGGGGGTAAAAAGCTGCGTCATATCAATATTGCAATCAATCAATGGCAAAAAAATTCATTTCAAGCATCAATTGGCGTTGATAAGATGCCGCTCGTCAAGTGCCTGGCGGCAGGCCGATGCAAAAAAACGACCGGAGACAACCAACGTGCGCCCTTCGCTGGATACCCCCATCCCACCGTCCAGCGGCGCGTCCGCCTCTGCTCCCACAACAACCGGCGCCGTGCGCTGCGTGGTTGCACTGGGCAACGCACTGGGCGAGGGCGTGATGTGGTCGGTGCGCGAGCAGGCCGTGTACTGGGTGGACATCCTGCAGCGCGAGCTGCACCGCTGGGACCCGGCCACCAGCGCCCACCAGCGCTGGACGTTTGACGAAGAGATTTCTGCCATTGCCGAGCGCACCAACGCCCCCGGCTTCATCGTCACTCTGCGCCGGGGTTTTGCACTGTTCGACCCCGCTGCTGACATCGCCCCGCGCTACCTGCACCAGCCCGAGCCAGAGCGCACAGGCAACCGATTCAACGACGGCAAGTGTGACGCCCAGGGCCGCTTTTGGGGTGGCAGCATGGACTTTGCGTGCGAGGCGCCCACGGGCGCGCTCTACACCTACACCGCCAGCGGCGACTGCGTGCGGCACGACGATGGTTTTGCCGTGACCAATGGTCCCACATGGGCTACCACCGCGCAGGGCCCGGCCATGTTTTTCAACGACACGGTGCAGGGCACCACCTACCGCTACCGCTGCGACCCGGCCACCGGCACCGTGAGCGACAAGACCTTGTGGAAGCGCTGGCCCGCGGCGGACGGCGTGCCCGACGGCATGACCACCGATGCGCAGGGCCGCCTGTGGGTGGCGCACTGGGGCGGCGGCTGCGTCACCTGCCACGACGCCGACACGGCGGGCGAGCTGGCCCGCATCCCGCTGCCCGTGAGCCAGGTCACCAACTGCGCCTTTGGCGGTGCGGACCTGCGCACGCTGTACATCACCTCGGCCCGCACCGGCCTCACGCCCGAGCAGCTCGCGGCCGAGCCGCTGGCCGGGGCACTGTTTGCCGTGGACATCAGCACGCCCGGCCTGCCCGCGCATCTTTTCGGCGGCTGATGCCGGCCCGCGCGCAGCAGCGAGGCCCATGGCTCCGCCTCCTTTTTTCTCCATCCCGCAGAAAGCACACCGCCCATGACCGAGGCCTCTTCATCCAACCCCATCGTCTGGCTGCACCACGCGGGGCAGCACCTGGGCCTGGTGCCCACGCTGGGCGGCAGCGTGGCGGCCTGGCAGATCGACGACCCGCAAGAGGCTGATGCACGCATCGACCTGTGGCGGCCGTGGGATGGCGCCACGCCCGACCTGTACCAGCTTGCATCCTTCGCCATGGTGCCCTGGTCCAACCGCATCAGCGGCGGCGGGTTTGAGCATGCAGGGCAGTTCCACCCCATGCGTCCCAACCGCGTGGGCGAGCCGTACCCCATCCACGGCGACGGGTGGTTGCAGCCCTGGCAGCTGACCCAGTCCGCGCCCGACACGCTGCAGATGCAGCTGCGCTCCGAGCGCTTTGACGGCAACCCTTACGAGTACGAATGTGTACAGACCTTCCGCCTGGTGGACGGCGGCCTGGACCAGTCGGTGCAGGTGCGGCACCTGGGCGCGCAGCCGCTGCCCTACGGCCTGGGCCTGCACCCCTGGTTTCCGCGCACGCCCGGCACGCGCATCACGGCGCCGGTGCAAGGCGTGTGGCTGTGTGGCGACGACCCTTTGCCCACGGAGCACACGCAGCACTTCCCGCCCGGTTGGGACTTGAACACCGGCGCCCCTGCCAACGGCGGCCTGATCGACAACGCCTACACCGGCTGGGGTGGCACCGCGCAGATCGACTGGCCCGAGCGCGGGCTGCGCCTTACCGCCCACATGCCATGCTTTGCCAAGGACGGCGGCGCGGCCCACCACTACTGCCTGGTGTACCGCCCGCCGCAGGGCCCGGCGTTCTGCTTTGAGCCCATCACCCAGCCCATCGACGCCTTTCACCAGCCGGGGCAGTCCGGCCTGCGCAGCTTGGCGCAGGGCGAGGTGCTGGCGATGAACGTGTCGTGGCGGTACGGGGCGTTGTGAGCGCCCCGGGGGCGCCCCAGAAGAGGGTTTGTAGCGAAATCAGCCGGTGGCGCTAGTGAATCATGCGCTGGCAGCTATTAAATCGATAGTAAATCAGATCACCCGGAACCCGTGGGTGCCGTCGCGCCCTAGTTGTTCCACCAGCCCGAACTCCCAGTCCAGGTAGGCCTGCATCGCCTCGCGCGGGCTGTCGGTGCCTTCGTATGGGCGGCGGTAGCGGTCGATGCGTGGCGAGGCCAGGCGCGTCTCGCCATGCTCCAGCGGCAGGCCCTGGGCGATCCAGGCCAGCGTGCCACCCTCCAGCACCACCACCTCGGCGCCACCCGTCAGGCGGGCCAGGTCCTGCGCGGCATAGCGTGCCAGCAGGCTGCTGCCACAGGTCAACACATAACGCTGCGCGTTGGGAATACTGGCCACCGCCTGTGCCAGTTGCGAGCGGATCACGAACCACGCGCCGGGGATGTGGCGCTGCACGTAGTTGGCGCTGGTGGTCAGGTCCAGCACGGCGGTGTGGCCGGGGCGCTGTTTGCTTTCTTCGTTCAGCCAGGCCGCCAGTTGCGCGGGCGTGACCCAGGCGATGGGGCCTTCGGGCTCGGGCACGGTGTTGGCCACGGCGCCGGTCTCGCTGAAGTCGGCGGCGGGCGCGTCGTCCAGCACCCACACGTCCCAGCCCATCTGCGCCAGCCACGATGCACTCATGTTCGCGCGCACCCCGTCGTCATCCACCAGCACGATGCGCGCGCCACGCACGGCGGCGGTGTGGTCGGTCTCCTGCACCAGCTGGCCGCCGGGCGTGTTGCGAAAGCCGGGCAGGTGACCTGCGGCAAATTCTTCAGGCGTGCGCACGTCCAGCAGGTAGGTGGTGCGCTGCGCCTCGGCCGCAAAGCGCGCCAGGTCGGCGCGGGTGGCGCGCTGCACGCCCGCGCGGTCGGCCACGCTGCGCGCCTGCTGGGGCGCGCGCTCGCGGTCGGCATGCACGGCGGGGTCAAAGCGGCGGGTGGCGCCGCGCTCCAGCGTCTGGCCGGCCAGCAGCCAACCGATGGTGCCGTTGCGCAAGGCCGCCACCGGGTTGGGGATGCCCGCGTTGACCAGCGACTGCGTGCCGATGATGCTGCGCGTGCGGCCTGCGCAGTTCACGATGATCTGCGTGGCCGGGTTGGGCGCCAGTGCCTGCGCGCGCAGCACCAGCTCCGCGCCGGGCACGCTCACGCCGGTGGGGATGTTCATGGTGTGGTACTCGTCATACCGGCGCGCATCCAGCACCACGACATCGGCCTGGGCGTCGATGAGCGCCTGCACCTCTTCGGCCGCCAGCGAGGGCGTGTGGCGCTCGGCCTCCACCAGCTCGCCAAACGATTTGCTGGGCACGTTCACGTCGATGAACAGCTCGCCGCCCGCATCGCGCCAGCCCTGCAGGCCACCGGCCAGCAGCGTCACCTGCGTGTAGCCCAGCTGCTGCAGCTTGCGCGCGGCGGGCTCGGCCAGGCCTTCGCCGTTGTCGTACACCACGATGAAGGTGTCGCGGCGCGGAATGCGCGTCCACGCATCCAGCTCGATCTTGCCGGCGGGCAGGTTGGCGGCGAACAGCGGGTGGCTTTGGGCAAACGGGTCTTCCTCGCGCACGTCGAGCAAGGCGATTTCCTGGCGGGCGAGCAGGGCCTCGCGAACCTGGTGGAACGAAGTCTGGGGCAGGGCGGGAGCGGTCATGGTCTTGGTGTTGGGTCGGATCGGCTTCAGGCAGCCGGTGCAGGGTTTTTGGACAGGTCCCAGAGGTTGGGCAGGGTGCCGTTGCTGTAGCCCGAGATGAATGGCTTGCGCGTGCCGTCCTCCAGGTACACGCTGCGCTGCACCGCGCCAATGTTGGCGCCGTACACGTGGATGCTGATGGAGGTGTTGCCTTCCCACGCGTTGCTTACGCGGTGCACATCGCCTATGGCAGGGTCGTTGGGCGAGACGGCCTCCACCTGGCCCGGCTGCAGCCGCACGGGCGCGCCCTGCGGTGCCCAGCGGCCGTCGGGCGTGCGGGTATAGGCCTGCGAATCCTCGGCGCCGCGCAGCATGCCAATCAAGCCCCACACGGTGTGGTCATGAATGGGCGTGGCCTGGCCGGGGCCCCACACAAAACTCACGACCGAAAAGCGCCCCAGCGCATCGGCATGCAGCAGGTACTGCTGGTAGCGATCGGGGTGGGGCTGGGCATAGGTGTCGGGCAGCCAGTCGTCATGGGCCACCAGCGTGCGCAGCAGCGTGGCGCCCTGGGCCAGGGTGTCGGGCTCGGGCAGGCGCTGCTCCACCAGCGCGGCCAGCTGCTGCACAAAGTGGCGCAGGCGGGCGGTGTGGGGG
>NZ_JBWKYJ010000122.1:0-8037 GCF_059423685.1 Acidovorax sp. GW460-11-11-14-LB4
CCCCCGGCCCCGCGCCGCGCGGGCGAACGCATCACCCAACTGCAGGACCTGGCCACCGTGGCCCGCCGCCTGCGCGAAGACCAAGAGCGCCGCGAGGCCGAAGACAAAGCCCGGCGCGAGGCCGCCGCCCGGGCCGAGGCCGAGCGCCACCTCTTCAGCCGCAGCGTG
Source organism: Acidovorax sp. GW460-11-11-14-LB4 (assembly GCF_059423685.1). Taxonomy (NCBI): domain Bacteria; kingdom Pseudomonadati; phylum Pseudomonadota; class Betaproteobacteria; order Burkholderiales; family Comamonadaceae; genus Acidovorax; species Acidovorax sp. GW460-11-11-14-LB4. Next base: position 169 of record NZ_JBWKYJ010000122.1, read on the forward strand.
GGCCCCGTCACCCCACTGCGCAACCCGAATGTGGCGCGTCTGCGCCGCCACCAGCCGCCGCCGCTGCCGGTGCAGCACTGGCTGGACGAGGAACGGGTGCTGCTTGAATCCATCAGCGATGACTTCGACGTGAGTACCCTGCTCGACACCGACGACCAGTTGAGCTTTCGCCGCCCAGGCATTGGTGTGGAAGTAACCCGCCGCCTGCGCTCTGGCCACTGGAGCATCCAGCGCCAGCTGGACCTGCATGGCCTGCGCGTGGACGAGGCGCGCGAAGCGCTGGGCGACTTCATCCGTCATGCCCACAGGACGGGCCTGCGCTGCGTGCGCGTGGTGCATGGCAAGGGGTTGGGCTCGCCCGGCAAAAGCCCCGTGCTCAAGGGCCGCGTGCAGCGCTGGCTGGTGCAGAAGAACGAGGTGCTGGCCTTCGTACAGGCGCGACCCATGGATGGGGGCGCAGGGGCGCTCGTGGTGCTGTTACAACCCGTTCTACGCAAAAATTCATGAAAAATAGCTGCAAGCGCTACATCCATATGCGCTTGCAGCTATCAAAAGCAGAGCATTTCAGAGCCCTACAGCAGGCTGCTCCGTAGCGGTGCTACGAACGCATGCACCGCCGCGGCCTCCGTAACAGGAGGGGGACGACTACTTGGCCAGGTCCACGCCGTACTTTGACGTGCCCTTGCCCGACCCGTCATCGGCCGCCAGCAGCGACACATTGCCCAGCCCGGCCGCCTGCGCCACGCTGAGGGCATTGGCGCCTGAGCTGAACACCACCGGACCCGCCACCGTGGCTTTGGCAAAGCGCCAGCTCTTGGCAGCGCCGTTGGCTACGCGGGTCACTGCCGGGTTCTTGCGGATGTAGTCGATCACCACGTCGCGGTTGGCGTCGGGCGAAGCCCAGATGGTGCCCGAGCCGTCGAGCTTGTCGATGAAGCTCTTGCCGCTGGTCGCGCGGTAGTTGTTGGTGGCGATCACGAACTCCTGCGCCGCGTCGATGGGCTTGCCCAGGTACGTCAGGTTCTTGATGCGGCTGCCCACGGGCTGGGTCACGTCGATCTCATACTGCATGTCCGCCTTGGTGAACATGTCGAAGTTGTAGCCCGGGAAGGTGCTGATGAGCTGTTGCTCGGTGGTCTTGACCGGGTCGATCTGGTTGAAGCGCTTGGCGGCGGCTTCGAGCCAGTTCTTGATGTCGCCACCGTTGACCTTCACCGCGTAGACGGTGTTGGGGTACAGGTACAGGTCGGCCGCGTTGTTGATGGCCAGCGGGCCCACGGCCACGTCGGTGTAGTCGGCCCCGCCCTGGAAACCGCTCTTGAACGGTGCGCTCACCGACAACACCGGCAGCTGCGCATACTGCGGCAGGCTGGCCTTGATGTAGGCCGCCACGTAGGCCTGCTGGGCCTGGTTCACGATCTGGATCGCGCCGGGGTCACCTACATCAGCAAACAGCGTGCTCATGCGGAAGTCGGTCTGGCCGATGGGTGTCTTCACGTACTTGATCGCGGCCTGGTGCTGGGTCTCGATCAGCGGGGCGATGGCGGGGTCGGCGTCCACGGTCACCGTGGCGCCTGCGGCATTCTTGTTCTGGATGTTGCGCAGCTCGCTCTTGCTGGCGGACTTGTTGACCACCCACTTGCTGCCGTCCCATTGCAGCGCCAGTTGCACCACACCCAGGGCCTTGCCCCAGGAGCTGGCCATGACGGCAGGCACGCCGTTGATGGTGCCCGCCTTGTGGTCCACGCCGGCCAGGTTGAAGCTGGGCGTGGCGGCCGTGTCGGGGAACACGCCATGCTGGTGGCCCATCACCATCGCATCGATACCTGCCACCTTCGACAGGTACAGGCCCGGGTTCTCCATGGTGGCCGAGTAGGCGGCACTGTCGAGACCGCCGTGCAACAAAGCCACCACGATGTCAGCCCCCTTGGCGCGCAGCTCGGGCACGTACTTGTTGGCGGATTCGACGGCGCCTTCGGTGTAGACCTTGCCTTCCAGGTAGCGCTTGTCCCAGTTCATGATGCCGGGTGTGGTGAAGCCGATCACGCCGATCTTGATCGGCAGCTTCACTTCCTTGCCATCGGTGCCCTTGGCCACCAGCGTGCGCTCCAGCAGCGTGTAGGGCTGCACCAGCGGCTTCTTGGTCTTATTGCTGTACACGTTGGCCAGCACGGCGGGGTAACCGGCGCCTGCGCACTTCTTGGAAGGGTCCACGCCGTCCACATCCAGCCCGCCGCCCAGCACCTGGTTCAGGAAGGGCAGGCCGTAGTTGAACTCGTGGTTGCCCAGCGTGCCCGCATCAAAGCCCAGCGCGCCCATGGCCTTGTACATCGACAGCTGCTGCGTGCAGGGGATAGGGCTGATGGTGGCCTCGTAGTCGGCCAGTGCGGTGCCCTGGATGGTGTCACCGTTGTCCACCAGCAGCGTGTTGGCGAACTCCTTGCGCGCCGCGCGTACCAGCGTGGCGGTACGCTCAAAGCCGTAGCTCTTGTCTTCGGCCAGCTTGAAGTAGTCGTAGCTGCGCACATTGAAGTGCAGGTCGGTGGTCTCCAGCACAGCCAGCGTGGCCGTGGCGCCCGCGTTGCTGCTGGCGTTGTCGCCACTGCCGCCGCAGGCGGCCAGCGACGCAGCGAGCGCCACCACGCCCAGTGTGGCGACACGGCGTGAAACCTGCGAAGGGGAAATCAGAAAACCCAGAATGCGTTCAGACATGAACAGTCCCTGTTGGAAACAAGGGACCGAGTGTCTGGGCCGGGTTTGACAGCGGTGTGACGTGGCAACGTGGTCGCAACACTTGTGCCACGTGCTGCGGTCAGTGCGCCTTGCAACGACTCAATCGATGCGGTATACGTCGCCGTTATGTGGCGAGGCGCTTTCGTGGAACAGGTCTTCCAGAAACTGTGCCAGCTCATGCTCTTCGACAAAGTTGGGGATCACAAAGCCCGACGGTGAGCGCTTGCCATCCGCGCCCACGCGGTAGGCCTGCCACAGCGCACCTTCGCGGCGCACTTCGACGATCCGGCCGAAAACATTAAAACGGGGGTGAGCGTTCAACGGTGCTGCCATCGGGTACCGATCTATCCTTCGGCCTCTTGCCGAAAACCATCACAGATCACTACCCATGCGGCTTTGGAGGCCACGTGGATGTGCTTTTGGGGCGGGGTCTCGTAGGCGGTGTCCAAGGTACCCAGCGGCACGGCCACCCACTCGCTATAGGGGCCTTCGCTGTGCCACAGCAAGGGCGAGCCACACACCGAGCAAAACGTGCGCGTGACCGGGGGCGAAGACCGGTAGGTACGCGTCAGCCCTTGCCCAGACACGAAGCGATGGTGCACACGCAACACGCTGCCGTAGCTGCCAAACGCCGCACCATGCGCCTTGCGGCACATCGAGCAGTGGCAGTGCGATGCACCCTGCAATGGCGCCGTGGTTTCGTAACGCACGCCACCACACAGGCAACTGCCTCGGTGCACAACAGCAGGCGTCGTCATGGCGCCACCGACGCGATCAAGTCCACCTCCACCGTCGCGTTCTTGGGCAGCTGCAGCACACCCACCGAGGTGCGGGTGTGTGCACCAGCCTCGCCCAGCACGGCAAACAGTACCTCGGAGGCACCGTCGGCCACCTCGCTTTGCTGCGTGAAGGCAGGCGCCGACTGCACGTACACGGTGATGCGCAAAATGGATTGCACGGCATCGAGCGAACCCAGCGAGCGCTGCAGCAAGGCCAGCGCCCGCATCACACACACCTTCGCTGCTTTTTGCGCATCGGCCAGCGTGGCGACCGCCCCGGCAGCGCCCGTGACCACCATCGTGTCGCCCACGCGCGGGATCTGCCCGCTCAGGTAGATGTGGTGGCCGTCACGCACCAGCGGCACATAGTTGCCACCAATCTTGATCTCGCCCTCAAAGCTGTAGCCCAGTGCCTGGGCTTGTTCCTGAAATCTCGCGTCGCGTGACATGGACATGGGTCTCCTGAAAAAACTGCGGCCTTCGCAGCGGGCTACATGAAGCGCGCAAAAGGGTCTACCAGCGAGGCGATCGACACGGTGCCGGGCGCCCGACCCTCGTCACGCCGAGCCGATTCATGCCCTGCATGTACGGGCACGGCGGGCAAAGGCTGCATGCGGCGGCCATACACGCGCTGCACGCGGTCGTCGAGCGTGGGGTGGGTATCCAGCCAGCGCTCCATGCGGCTGCGGCCGGGTACATCCACCAGCAGCATGTGTTGCACGGCCGGGTGGGCCAGGCCGGTGTGGACGGGGTTCTCGGCATACCCGGCCGGGGTGTCACGACGCTGGGCCATGACCTTGCGCAGTACGCCACCCAGGCCATCGCGGCTGCGGGTCCATTGCACCGCGCGTGCGTCGGCCAGGTATTCGCGCTGTCGCGATACTGCGGCCTTGAGCATGCGGCCGGTGAGCCAGCCCGCAAAGCCCGCCACCATGATGGCCGACCCGAACCACCAGGCCAGGCCCCGACGCTCGCGCATCGTGTCGCCAAAGTTGTAGACCAGCTCCAGCCCGAACACCATGCCCGCCAGGCGCATCTTCAGGCGGGTGTCGCCCTCATGCAGATGGCTCAGCTCGTGCGCCAACATGCCCTGCATCTCTTCGCGGGTGAGGTAGTCCAGGGCACCCTGCGTCACGGCAATGACGGCGTCGCTCTCGTCCCACCCGGCAGCGAACGCATTGATGGCATCGGTGCGCGGCATGACCATGATCTGCGGGCGCGGCATGTGCGCGGCAATGCACAGCTCGTCCACGATGTTGGACAGCCGCTGCTCGGCGTGCGACAGCGACGGGCGCAACTCGCGCGCGCCCACACGCTGCGCCAGCTTGACACCGCCTGCGCGCAAGTTGGACGTCTCCACCCACCAGCCGCCCAGCACCAGCATCAGCGAGACACCCACATTGGCGGCCAGAAAACCTTGTGGAAAGGGCAAGTGCACGGGCAGCACCGCCACCATCAGCCACCAGGCCAACGCCAGGGCAGCGTGCACAGCCGCTACCAGAACGACCACAGCGAAGGCAAAACCCAGCAGCAAGCGACGCGTCTCGCTGCGCGCGTTGTGCTGGTGATCCCAGAACTTCATGCGAATGGAAGCGGAAGGGTCAGAACTTCACCCGGGGCGCGGCGCGCTCTTCATCGGACTGCGTGGATGCCAGCATGGGCGCGGGCGCAAAACCCAGCAGGCGCGCGACGATGAGGTCCGGGAACTGCGCCGCCGCGTCGTTGAACTCCAGCGCCTGGTCGTTGTAGGCCTGACGTGCAAACCCCAGGCGGTTTTCGGTGCTGGTGATCTCTTCGGACAGCGACTGCATGGAGGCGTCGGCCTTGAGTTCAGGGTAACTCTCGGCCACCACCATCAGGCGGCCCAAGCTGCCGCCGAGTACACCCTCTGCCGCCGCCAGCGCGCCCATGGCGCTGGCGCTTTGCGGTGCGGCACGCACCGCTGCAGCCGCGCCCTGCGCCTGGCTGCGGGCCTTGATCACGGCTTCCAGCGTGGCGGCCTCGTGCGCCAGATAGCCACGCGCCACCTCTACCAGGTTGGGGATCAGGTCATAACGGCGCTTGAGCTGCACGTCGATCTGGCCAAACGCATTGGCAATGCGGTTGCGCAACTGCACCAGCCGGTTATAGACCGCCACCGCCCACAAGCCCAACGCGACCAGCACAACGACCACGACCCATGCGGTTGCCGACATACCCCACCTCCTGTATTTGTTGGAGGGAGCATCTTAGAGCCTGTGGAGGCGGCTCCCAGGAAACATACCAGGGCGCCATTCAACGGCGCAAACGGGCACCACCTCGCGGGCGGGCTACACCCCTTTGTTGCGCATCCAGTCCGCCGTGCCCATGAAGCTTTCCTTCAGCCGCACGCGCAGGTCGGAGGGCACGCCGGTCTCGCCCATGGCCTGGTCCATGCAGGCCACCCATTGGTCGCGCTCCTTGATGCCGATGGCAAACGGCATGTGGCGCGCGCGCAGGCGCGGGTGGCCAAACTGGTCGGTGTAGTACGACGGCCCACCCAGCCATCCGCACAAAAACATGAACAGCTTTTGCCGCGCCTGGCCGAGGTCGCTGCCATGGGCGGCACGCAGCTCGGTGTAGCCGGGCTCCAGGTCCATCAGGTCATAGAAGCGCTCGGTCAAGGCGCGCACGCGTTCTTCGCCGCCGATCCATTCAAAAGGGGTGGTGGCCACGGGGGCATCTGCGGCGGAGGACGAGGGGGTGGATTCCATGGGGTTGGCAAGGAGAGGTTGCCAGACGGTGTCGGGAAGACTTGGATTATAGAAATCCGGGCCTTGTCATGCGCCTGCCGCGCCGTTGGCACAGCCGCACTCCGACACCCAATGCCCTGCCCTGCTACTCCAGCACCGCCCGCAGCTGCCGCGTGGTCACCGCCAAGCGCCGGGCGCCGATCTGGGCCAGATTGTTCATCACCGTGAGGGCCGCCTCGGGGTACTGCCTTGCCCAGGCATCAAAATGTGCGCGCGACAAACGCACCAGATGCGCCGGGCCACGTTCGGCGCCCGCGCAGGCACTGCGTGCCGCACCATTGAGGAAGGCCATTTCGCCAAACGCCATGCCGGGGCCTACGGTGGCCAGGCGCAAGCCCTTGTCGGGCGGCCATTGGGTGACCAGCGTGATGTGGCCGGACTTGACCACGAGGAGGTCATGGTCCGTATCCCCCGCATGGAACACTACGCCATGGGGCGGGACAGCCTGGGACACCAGCAGCGCCTGCAAGGCCTCGGCGGCGGCCTTGGGCACGCCCTCGCCCACCTCGCCCAGCACATCGCGCTCGGGGTGCGCGGGGCGTTGCTCGATGGGCCGCTGCGACAAGATGCCCACCTCGGCCCATTCCAGCGCCCGGTCCAGGTCGGCAAAGGCGCGCACATGCTCCCCCGCATGCTCGGCGGCCATGGGGTCCAGGGCTGCCACGGCCGCGGCGATGCCCTGCTGGTCCAGATCGCGCACCAGCGCCCGCAGTTGGGCCATTGCGGTGCTGTCCCACGCGGGCACGCGGCCCGCGTCCAGAATGACCCAGCGATGCCGCGGCAGCAGTAGCATGCGCACCTGCTCGGCCAGGTGGGCAGCCACGCCAAAAGACATCACGCCTTGCAGTTCAAACACCGCCACCTGGTTCATGCGCGGCGTCAGCCAACTGTCCGACCCGGCACGGCGCAAGCGCCGCGAGCGCAGCTCGCCATCCAGACGCACATGGCGCAGCACCGTGGCGGCAGAGTCGTGCAGCAGCACAAACGTGGCCACGACCAGGCCAGCCACCAGCGCCCCCACGCCCCCCATCACGGCAAACACCAGCGCCACCAGCCAGCTTTGCGCCCAGGTCACCCGGGACCGGCGGGCATAGCCCAGCGACCACATGAGGCCCGGCACCTGCATCAGCCCCGCCAGCACCAGCCCCCCGGCAAGACAGGCCATGGGCACCCAGTGCAGCCACCACGCCCCCGTGACCGCCACCCCCAGCATGATGGCGGCGTGCCAGCGCGGGGCATTGCGCGAGGCCCCCGCCTGCGCCAGCACAATGCGCGAACGCGACGCGCTGGTGGATGCGGGAATCATGCCCATCAGCCCACACAGCACACCCAGCAAACTCTCGCGGCGCAGCGCCAGGTTGGCATTGCCACGCAGGCCATGGTCCAGCTCCAGCTCCTGGTTAAATACCAGAATTTCCAGGCTGTTGACCAGCGCCATCAGCACCGCCAGCACCACCAGAGCGGAGCCCTGCTGCCGGGCCAGGGCCATCCAGGGGATGCCCGTCCAGTCGGGCAGCATGGGCCAGGCAAACACGCTGGGCGGCACGGCCGGCACAAACACACTGCCCAGCCCCACACCCCATACC
>NZ_JBWKYJ010000123.1:0-7080 GCF_059423685.1 Acidovorax sp. GW460-11-11-14-LB4
GCTCAACGGCTCGGATTCGGTCTTCGTAGGAATACATGAACTACCTTCTAGTAGTCCAAGTTTTCGTCCGCACCCCCCTTGCTAAGTGAGTAGTCATCAGCGCCTGCCGCCAGTTCGCTGTCCATAGAAGCAGCCTTTGCGCTGGTTGTTGATTTCCATGCAACAGTAACCCACCGGGGGTCAGTGGGTCACTTCTGCGTGGAAATCAATACAAGAGTTCTGGAAAGCTGCCATGTACTTCTTCGGTTTTAGCGATTACTCGTTCTTTACGGCTCTCCGAGGAAACTCAGCCACATTCCCTTTTTTCAGCTGGTTGATCTTCCGTCGGAGCTCATCGTTCTCGGCCAATAGTTGCTGCACTCTCTCTTCAGCCTCCGCGCGCAAACGACGTGCCTCTTGCCAGTCGAGCTCACTGATGCGATAGGCCGTCAGTAAATCACCGTACAACTCTCGCCATTCCGAAACTCGCTGAGCAGCCCCTCTCTTCGCCTCACGCCTTGAACCGGCCTCAACCCCCTTTATGTTCAGTAGCCAAGGGTCCACGACCCTACTTTTAAACGTGTCCTTGTAGCTGGCTGCGAAGAGCGTTTTTGGCCCAATACCTGACCGGCGCACAAGCTCACTGAGATTCAATGCTCCACCATTCGAAGGATACAAGCCTTGGTTCGCTTTGATTTCCTGTTCGATAGTTCGCATGGCCTCAGTAACCTTCACCACAACCGCATCGCGACGCCGCTCGCCTTGCGCAACAGCGCTAGCTCGAATCTGGTCTTTCGCTGCATCCGAAAACTTCGAAGATGCTTTCTTTTTCATGCTTCGCATAGTCTTTCCGAACCGCATACGATTTGGACTCGAGGATCTTCCCGCCACTTCTGCTCTAGATCCGCAAAACGACCCAGATGCATTCGAACTTGGCCTGCCCAATACTCGGCAATAAGTTCCTTCCCACTCTTGGTCTCGCACTCCCAGTGCTCCAGTGCCTGCGAAATGCAGCGATCAACATCATTTCGCAACCAGGCCTGCTCAAGTCGGTAATCGCACGAGGTTTGGCAGTTGGCTGGATCTGCATGCCCGCGCTTTTTGTTACAAGGGCCAAACTGCGTCAATGCCTTTGTACACAATACTCCCGGTCGGACGAGATTCCATGTTGTCCCCCCCAGCGTCAGCACCTCCGCCAAGTCCCTAATGTCTTCAGCTCCCCAGTCCTTTGCGCTCTGGTGTAGCTGTTGGCCGTGCTCAGCAACTGCACGGCGAATCGTTGCAGCCGCCTTTCCACCATAGCCATCTCTCGACAAGCTGCCGCTTTGCGGCGGCTTAATCTCTGACGCTCCAGCATCGTCGCTTAGCAGGAAGCTCGACAAGTCGTCGGCACAGCGGATGACTCGGAGCTCACGCACTATCTCATCAATCTCCTCGGAAAGAGCTACATCGGTCAAGATGTAATAAATAGTCATCTCAATGTGCTCATGTCCAAAGACATCCTGCAAGATTTTTGGCGCTTGGACGATCGCGAGTGCCACAAGTCGAGCCAGCGATTTTCTCAACCTGTGAGGCCGAAGGCCTTGCCCGCCTGGTCTGGCGTCCAGGCACAGTGCAGCTGAGTAGTCTCTTAGAAGTGCTTGTAATATCTGGGCCGTTGCCGGCTGATTTCGCTTTCCCCAGCATGACCAGAGATTTGTTCCTGCTGGTACTTCCGATGGGCCAACAAATGGGCGTATGTGGCTCAAGGGTGACAAGCGCTCCAACAAAGATATGAGTTGGGCTTGCTGCAAAATCGCACTCTCAGCAAACTTTGGAAGCGGCCAATCGCGTAATTGCCCGTCATGGCGACGCACAAGCTTAAATGTGCGGCCATTTGCGAATGCGGTGCCATTGGGCGCATGGTGGATAGCACCGCGTTCCATGGTCAACAGTTCCCCAATACGAGTTCCAGTAGATAAACCCACAACAAAAAGGTGTGCCCCTTGCAGCACCTTAGCTAAGCCGAAAAGTTGGGCGGCGCCCCGAGGCGGCCATATCTCGGTTCGCTTCTTTTCATTGACGCAATATTGTTCTTGCTCGTGCGGCAGCGTGACCTTTGATGGAGGCACCTTTTTGATATGTGCCCCTCTCTGGCTCAGTTTGAGCTCAAAGGGCAGTTGGTCAATTGGCTGCCCGCGAGCGTCTATCCAGACTTGCGCCTTAAGGGCTGCGGCACATCGTTCGCTCAAAGTACGAACGTCTAATTTGAGATCGTGTGCCTCCTGCCAAAGGTCCTGAAAATCCGATAGGACGCGTAGGATGTTTGGGCCTAGATGCTCAATAATCCAATGCGATCTCTGCCCGATCTCGCACAAGTAGTTGTCTGGTAACGGTAGATGCGGCGCTCGAAGGATTTCTGGCTGAGTAGCCTCTGCTTGGCCTGATACTCGTGTCGATTTCTTTATGTCTACTCCGCTAGGTGGAGCATCCATCCATAGGCCGCGAGTGGAAGCTGCATGCATCCGTTTCATCTCTGCGAACACAACCTGCTTTGTTGAAGCTGAGAGCGGCATTGCGTTCACATCGTCCTTGGAGACAGACGCAAAGATCAAGGGTAGAAAACGCAATTTCTCTTCTTCGGGCATCGGTTTGCGGCCTTCGCCGACACCTGCCATCGCCTTGCTGATACCAACCGCAGCAAGAAAAGGAATGCTCTGGTGTGCGTTTTGCGCTATCACAGATGGGTCTAAACTATTGCGTCCATTGCCTAAATGGACAGGACCGATGCGGCAGAGCACAAAGTATCGATTGCAAGCTAGAACCGCTTGGTCTAACAGGTCTTCAAGAAGTGACTTAGATTCACAATCGTTCAGCGTTGAGTGCATCAAGGACCTCAACTCGCTAGGCAAGTTCGCTACCAAGCGTTCTTTTATACGAACTTCCCATGAGGACCTAGAGCCACTGGGGAACCATTCCCGCGGAGTCGACCAAGTTGTCCACTCTTCGCCGTGTCCGAGCAGCGACTTCAAGCGTTGTAGTTCGGCTTGAGTCATGTGCTGAATACTTTCGGCAGCGTGCTGCGCCAGCACGTGGCTTGACTTCGCTTCGAAATCCTTAAATGCTTCCTCCTGGACAACACGTTTAGCCATACGAATAACTAGTTTTCATCGAATCACCGTTGAACTCAGGAACGCGGTGCTCACCTTCTTCAATCCGCTGCACCCACTTGCTGAGCGCAGATTCAACAGCACTCGCATGGAAACCCAGTAAAGCTGTTTCCGTGTTCTCCATCTCGGTCTGCCAGGAGATCTCTTCACCTCGGTAGAAATGCTCAATCGGCGCTTGCGTGCGGAGGGCCCTCAGTTCGGCCAGTCGCATTGCGAGCCCGTCCAGCGATTCTGGCGCTATCACCGCATTTTCTAAGCACAAAGTGCATCGCTGCACTGTGCACAGTGTTCGTCCGTTAGGCTTGAATTGGGGGTCTAGGCGTGCGGGCGGACTGGTTGGGTCCTTGCAACTGACCCCTATCCTGCTCTTCTTCAGTTTCCGGTACTCTGCAAGACGCAAATGTTGCTCGGGGGTGATTTGCTCTCGTTCGATGATTTGTCGCAGAACTGTGTGGTCAAGTTGTCCGGAGGAGAAACACATGTTCCACATCTCGTCGGTGTAGGCTACAAAGGTGCGAGCGCTTTCCGCATTGACAATTTTGTTGTCAAGATATCTTGCGGTCGTGAAGGGCGAGCGATGGCCAAGCGCCTTTTGAACCGCTAGGACCGACCCCCCTGAAATGCGATACACGTACTCAGCGAAGATATCTCGAAAGTCACTGGCGTTCACCCTGGGGATTGGCGCCTCATTGGGAGTGCGGTGCTCGTTTACGCGCTCAACAATAATGCGCAGAATGGGAGTGTTCCGTTCATACTTATCGTAGGTCTCGGCATTGAGCGCTTCGATAGACCCTTTTGCCCTATAAAGCCAAATACTCCTCGATTTGCGCTGAAGCTCTAGAACCACGATACGAGCTTCTGTGACGGACGCGACGTCAGCATGCGTAGCTATCAGCTCGCTGAGGGTTATTTCCGCGACACGGAGACTCCGAACAAGCTCTTGCCGCAAAGGCCAAGTTCTTTCGACAAGTGTACGAATAACCTTCCCTGGAGAGCGGTCTGTTTTCCAGTCACCATGCATTATTTGGTCGGATACGCTTCGCGCTTTGTAACCTGTAATGATGTAACGGCTTGCATCCCTCGGATGATTACGAAGAAAGGGCATGCACTCAGGAATGGACGTGTCGGCGTCCACCGGTAGATCGAGAAGCGTTTGGACATTCCAGCCCCCACCTATTAGTGCGAGGTGAAAACCCATCTTGATTTCAAAGGCTGTCGGAAAGAACGCTGCAAACATCGTTTCGATTGCCAATCCATCCCGCCACAATGTTCGACCGGATCTCCCCGTTTTGTGCTCCCAATGTTTCTTGATTGCCTCCGTGGTGATAGTTCCCGATGCAAATAAGGGGCCTGCAAACTCCGCATTGAGCAGTAAATTCGCTTGCCCTTCACTTGCGGGCGCGCGATTTCCCGCGAGCATGTCATCGACTAGATTCCATCGATCGATTGCCTTAAACCACTCCCGCTTGATGCAAGTGAAAACGGCGCGCGACTGCGCCGGCGTTGGTATCTCTCGCGATGGTTTAAGCGATTCAGGTCCGTTCCAAGCAAGCGGACTCATGCCTTTGGCACGGCGCGTCATATCCGCAATCGATCTGAATGCAGAAAATGTTCCAGGGGAGAATCGCTGCACAGCCAATTGTTGGTGCAGATGCGTGAGATCCGTGACGCTCTTCGTGGGTGCAAAGACTAACTCAGGGGTATTGGTCGTTGTCTCCATCTCGTCAAACAGGCGCCACCAGAGCTTCAGATCTGCAACGCATCCTCTGCAAGTCTTCTCGCTTGCCCACATTAGTTTTTCTTGGATCGCAGGCAGCAATTCATGAATCAGTGACGGGCGCCCACTGTAGCTACCTAGCCACCGATCTTCTAGACCAGGCTTCTTAGGTCTTTCCTGGCCTACCTCTAGGTCGGTAAGATCAACAAGGAAGGGCTTGGTAGCATGTTGAGTCCAGAACTTTAGTGGGCTTCCCGTATGTTGGAGGTATCCCCGCGAATCAACGAGTGAAAGTTCCGCAAGTCGTGGCGTTTGATGATCCTTAGAAACCTTGCGAAGGGTCACGACTCATCCTCCGATTCGTCAAGCATCGCGGCTTGATAGCGTTCTGGCAGGGCTTCGCCGAGTTGATCGCTGACCCACTGAACATACAGCCTGGTCGTGTCACTGCTGATGTGACCAAGCTGCGGAACTATCTTCAGTTGAATTAACTCCGTTAGCAAAATAGCTGTCAGCGTGCCCTGCCCCTCGCACGTCAACTCTTGATGCTTTCGCCCGGCGCCAATTTCTTGCATTAGGGTTGAACAGGACCACCAATGCCTGCCTAGGTGTGGCGACCACTCTTTGTAGGGAAGTTGTCCAGATTTCCACGCGTTGTAGAAGCCCGAGACAGATTGCCGCACACCTTCCGGGTTCAGGAAAAGATGGACAGAGTTGTCCAGCCTTTCGCGCTGAGCTTTAAGACCACGAGCTTGTGCGACCCATTTTTGAAGCAGTCGAGGGCGCACGCGAGTGCGATAAGTATGTAGCTTCTCAGCTAAATGAAGTGGGATCTTGATCGTTCGCTTCGGGCCAATCTTGTCGCCGTGGTCATGTCCGTAGTCGCGACCTTTCGTGCCATAACGGAGGCTCACCGCCACCATTTGATGCTTGATGTCAGCCGTCGGATTCACGATTAGCCAGTCTGCTGGATCGACGGGAAGCGTATCAACACGCCAGGACGCAACTTCCTGTCGCCGAACCGCAGTCATCAGTACCGTTTCGCACATGAGCCCGAAAGTACGTCCCTTTTCAACGTAAATCGACTCCAGCCAACTATCCACCTCGAAATCGGTTGGCATTCGAAGCTCACTCGGTGCCTCTCTAACTCTACCCTTCCGAACTTGGTGAGTCCGCAAACGAGTGTCTCCTGTTGCACTTGCCCTCTGTGAGCGCAATGACCGGGTGACAAGTGGAACCACAACGGGCGAGCGCTTCCCTTTTGCAGCCATCCATTCAACGAAGTCCGTAGCCACGTCGACATACCGATTTACCGTCTTGGGACTCAATGGTCGTCCCGTCGATCCCCAAAGGCCTGCAACCAACTCAGTTTGGTAGTCACCATTGATGTGATCCACATAGTTGGCATTCATAGGGTTAACGCCCCGCGTTTCGCACCACTCAAGGAAGTTGCAAAGCCAACTGGCGTAGTTCCGAATGCTTTTTTCAGATGGGCGATTTCCCACTTCTCCTGGGCGCGACGGGTTCCACGTTCCCAGACCCCGTTCAACAAGGTACTCAGAGCCATCCCTGTGGATTCCAGGGCGAGAGTCAAGGATGAAGGGGAGACGTGCGACTCGACCAAACCCCGCTTTCTCCAGTTCAGCGGATCTCGGTTCGACCACTTTGAAGTTGTATTTCCCCATGGCTATTTCTGATGTGGTTTAGATAGAAGTACTAAAAATTGAGTACTACTATAAAGGTGCACATCGTGGCCTATTGCACCGACCTGGGTTTTGGCGCGGCGCGCGGGGCCGAGATGCTGTCGCTGATGCTGGCCTGCGGCATCGTCAGCCGCCTGGTGTCGGGCGTTATCTGCGACCGCATTGGCGGCGTGCGCACGCTGCTGCTGGGCTCGGCGCTGCAGGGCGTGGGGCTGGCGCTGTTTTTGCCGTTTGACGGGCTGGTGCCGCTATATGTCATCTCGGCGATGTTCGGGCTGTTCCAGGGCGGCATCGTGCCCGCCTACGCCATCATCATCCGTGAGTATTTCGCCCCACAGGAGGCCGGTGCGCGGGTGGGTGCGGTGATCATGGCCACGCTGATCGGCATGGCGCTGGGGGGCTGGATGTCGGGCTGGATCTTTGACCTGACGGGTAGCTACCGCGCGGCGTTTTTGAACGGCATGGCGTGGAACCTGCTGAATCTGTCGATCGTGGGGTGGCTGTTCTGGCGCGTGCGGGGCCAGTCGGGTGG
>NZ_JBWKYJ010000124.1:0-6897 GCF_059423685.1 Acidovorax sp. GW460-11-11-14-LB4
GTCCGGGCGGGAGCAAAGAGGCGGGGCAGGGTGGGCGGCATGTCGGCAGCGAAGGCGTGCGGGCCCCGATTGTCCCCGGTGTCAGGGCATGCCCAACAGCAGGGCCACCAATTCGCCCGTGCTGGTGGCCCCCAGCTTGCGCATGATCCGCCCTCGGTGGGCCTCCACCGTGCGGTGGCTGATGTGGAGGTGGCGGGCAATCTGCTTGCTGGTGGCACCGGTGACGATGTGCTGCGCCACCTCGCGCTCGCGCACCGTGAGCGGGGTGCTGACCACCCGGCGGTGCGAGATGTCTTCAAACATCCACACCGCGCGTGCAAACGGTTGGGCGCGGTCCAGCGCGCGGCCCACCACATGGCACCAGAACAGCGTGCCGTCCCGGCGGCGCATCACTCGCTCGTCGCTGTAGCTGCCGGTGTCCATCATGGCGGGCAAGCCCAGGTTGCCGGTGTGGGTGAATTCGTCCAGCGACGGATACAGCGGCGCCAGCGGCTGGTCCAGCAGCTCGGCCTGTTCGTAGCCAAACATGCGGGCAAAGGCGTCGTTGCAGATCTCGATGCAGCGCTCGCGCGTCACGCACATGCCGACGGGGGCGAGGTTGAAGGCCAGTTCCAGCGCTTCATTCAAGGGGGCTTGGAGGGCGGTAGGCATGGGGCGGGATTGTGCGGCAGGCCGGGATCAGGCCCGGCGCCCTGCGGCCACCACCACGCGGTTGCGGCCTGCGTGTTTGGCGTCGTACAGCGCCTGGTCGGCGGCGCCCAGCCATTCGGCCCAGTTGCCGCCGCCAGAGGTCACGCAGACCATGCCGATGCTCACGGTCACGGGGATGCCCTCCCCCGCTTCTGTGAGGCGGATGTTCTGCACCGCGCTGCACAGGCGCTGGGCCACGGCCGCCGCATGCTCTGCCGTTGCGTCGGGCAGGTACACCAGAAACTCTTCACCGCCCCAGCGGGCTAGCAGGTCCGACCCCCGCAACTCGCCGCCCAGGGCCTCGGCCGCTGCCCGCAGCACGCGGTCGCCCGCCGCATGGCCAAAGCGGTCGTTGATGTGCTTGAAGTGGTCCAGGTCCAGCTGAGCGATGGCGCTACCCACTGGCAGCTGCGCCGGCAGCATGGACATGAGCCAGCGGCGGTTGCCGATGCCGGTGAGCGTGTCCGTCTGGGCCACCTTTTGCAGCCGCACCTCGGCCCGCTCGTTGGACAGGGACGACACCATGAGCGCTACGCCGAAGTGGCAGAACATCTGCGCGTAGAACGCACGGGCAAACCCAAGCGGGCTGGTGGCGTGCGTGGCGATGAGAAACAGCTGCAGTGCAAACAGGCCGGCACTGATTAGCAAAAGCCCGGCCAGCAACCCGCGCGAGGGCAGGGGCTCGGTGTGGCGGTCGCGCCAGACCTCGTGGGCCGCCGCCGCCAGTGCCAGCGCGGCCGTCAGGTGGAAGGCGCCCGCGCGCAGCAGGTTGTCGAGCGGAAATTGCGTGGCGATGCCCAGCGCCAGCCAGCCGCCCGGCACTGCCGCCAGGAGAGGCAACAAAACCCGCCGGCGCCCGCTCAGGGTCCGCACGCTGGCCCAGAACAGCGTGTAGCCCAGCGTGCCCAGCAGCAGGCTGGTGTGGGTCCACAGCCACTGGGGCAGCACCTGGTACTCGCCCTGGCCCGCCAACTCGGCGCCGACGGCCAGAAGCAGGTAGGCGGCCGACAGCGGCCGGAGCCCTTGCGGACGGCAGGAATGCCGGCTGACATGGAAGATGCTCAGCGCGCCGGCGACCAAGGCGGTCTTGTAGAGCAGGAGGACGGTAGGGAGGTCAAGCTGTAAACCCATGGCGCTGCGTGGCGGTCGTGTGATGGCAGTTGTTGGAGCGGATCAGATCGGGTGGTCTCCGTCCCCCCGTATGGTGGCCGAAAGAAGTGACAGGTGACAGATGCCAGCGCGGCGCAGGGTGGATTCCGGGGGGGGGGCTCCTCAGCGCTGGCGCCACCGCTTCTTCCACTGCCGCTGGATCACCCGCGCCACGCGCCAGGCCCACGAGGCGCGGGCACGTTCCAGCACGGCATGCTTGAGCTGCATCCAGTGCGCGTGGGTCCAGGCAAACCAGCGCAATTGCATGAGCGCAGGCTGCGTGAGGGTGAACAGCCGCGCCACCACCGCCGTGCCCACCACCTTGGCCAGCACGATGACGAGCATGCCCAGCACCACATGCCCGCGCCCGATGGCCCAGAGCGCCAGCAGCTTGATCGGCAGCAGCAAGGCCGTAGGCAACGCAAACAAGGCCACCGCAGCCCAGGGCGGCAGGGAGCGCACCCAGCCTTCGATCCAGCGCAGCCCCGGCCAGCGGCCGATGCGCGCCAGCAGGCGCTGCAGCGGCTCCCAGCCCCATTCCTCGAACAGGATCAGCAGCGCCAGCAGGCCGCTGCCCAGGCCCGTGAGGGCCCGCAGAGGCCAGTGCAGCAGGTGACGCAGGAGTTTTGGAATGATTTGGGCCCGATGCGCTAGTGGATCATGCCCGAGGTGCTATGTAAAACATAGCATTCTGGCGGGAGGCATCTCCGCAGCTCACACGCCGCGCGCCCGGTCGGCCTTGAACTGTGCGCGGAACTGGGCGAAGGTGCCGGCCTCCAGCGACTCGCGCACCTCGCGCATCAGGTTCAGGTAGTAGTGCAGGTTGTGCACGGTGGTGAGCATGGGGCCCAGCATCTCGCCGCAGCGGTCCAGGTGGTGCAGGTAGGCACGCGAGAAGCCTTCACGTCCGCCGTCGTCCCACGACACGCCCGAGCTGCCCGCGCAGGCGTAGCAGGTGCAGCTGGTGTCCATGGGCTTGTGGTCGGCCTTGTGGCGGGCGTTGCGGATTTTGAGGTCGCCAAAGCGCGTGAACATCGTGCCGTTGCGCGCGTTGCGGGTGGGCATCACGCAGTCGAACATGTCCACACCGTCGGCCACGCCCTGCACCAGGTCTTCGGGCGTGCCCACGCCCATCAGGTAGCGGGGCTTGTGCGCGGGCAGGCGGTGGGGCGTGTGGGCCATGATGTCCAGCATCTCGTCCTTGGGCTCGCCCACGCTCACGCCGCCCACGGCGTAGCCGGGGAAGTCCATCTCGACCAGGCGCTCCAGAGACTCCTGGCGCAGGTTCTTGAACATGCCACCCTGCACGATGCCAAAGAGCGCGTTCGGGTTGTTCAGGCGGTGGAATTCGTCCTGGCTGCGTCTTGCCCAGCGCAGGCTCATTTCCATGCTCTTGCGCGCCTCGGCCTCGGTGGTCTTGTGGCCCTTGGTCTCGTACGGCGTGCACTCGTCGAGCTGCATCACGATGTCGGAGTTGAGCGTGGTCTGGATCTGCATGCTCACCTCGGGCGACATGAAGAGCTTGTCGCCGTTGACGGGGCTGGCAAAGGTCACGCCTTCTTCGGTGATCTTGCGCATGGCGCCCAGGCTCCAGACCTGGAAACCGCCCGAGTCGGTGAGGATGGGCTTGTCCCACTTTTCAAAGCCGTGCAGGCCGCCAAAGCTCTGCATCACGTCGAGGCCCGGGCGCATCCACAGGTGGAAGGTGTTGCCCAGGATGATCTGTGCGCCCATGTCGTGCAGGCTGCGCGGCATGACGCCCTTGACGGTGCCATAGGTGCCCACGGGCATGAAGATGGGGGTTTGCACCACGCCGTGGTTGAGCGTGAGCTGGCCACGGCGTGCGTGGCTGGAGGGGTCGGTTTTGAGGAGGTCGAACTGCAGCATGATGGGGCGCATTGTCCCAGACGGGCCGGGCTGACCTGCCGCAAGGGATTGGACTGGCGCTGGCCGATGGCGTCGCTACACTGGTCTGTACTCACTCAAGGAGAACCCCATGCTCAAGATCCTCATCGCCGTGGACGGCTCCGAACTCTCCCTGGATGGCGTGCACCACGCGCTGGCGCTGGTGCGCCAGGGGCTCCAGGCCACTATGGTGCTGGCCAACGTGCAGGAGCCCGCCACGCTGTACGAACTGGTGACCACCCGCGACCCCGACCTGATCGCCGCCGCCAGCCTGGAGGCGGGCCAGCATTTGATGGCGCCAGCGCGCGCGCTGCTCGATGCCGCCGGGGTGGCCTACGAAACCGATGTGGGGGTGGGCGATGTGGCGCACACGCTGGTGGACATGATCGAGCGCTCGGGCTGCGACATGGTCATCATCGGTGCCAAGGGGCAGGGCGCCATCACCAGCGCGCTGCTCGGGTCGGTGTCGCAGGAGGTGGCCCATGCCAGTCCGGTGCCGGTGACCATCGTCAAGCATGCCGAGGTGCTGGAGGGGGTGGACAGCGACACGGTCGAGGACGCCGAAGCCTGACCCCTTTGGCGCCCGCCCTGATAGAAAAAGACAGGACAAAGGAAAAGGGCCGCTGTGCGCGGCCCCGATCGGAATGTGTGGGAGAGGTTGCCCGGATCAGGCCGCCTTGCGAAACGGCTCCGAGGGCCGCTGCAGCTTGCCATGGGGCAGGGTGGCCAGGCGCGAGAACATGCGGCGCACATAGCCGCGCACCCACAGGCATTTGTTGAGCTCGTCCACGGGCAGCGGGCCTGACACCACCACGATGTCGTTGGCCACGTCCTGTGCACCGGCAGCGCGCAGGCGGCGGCGCGTGTTGTTGGCCCAGGACTGGATGCGCGTGGGGCTGCCGTGCTGGTGCACCTCGCCCGTGTGCACATCGAACGCAATGGCCACCGTGTCGGTCTTGAGCTTGAAGCGGCGTTCACCCGTGACGGCGCTGGGCGCCTCGCGCATGTCATACAGGTAATAGCTGCCTGCCTTGAGCTGGTATTGCATGTCCATGGGTGTGTTCCTCTTTGTCGGCATTGTCGAGGGGCACGCGGCAGGCAATGGCAGGTAAAACGGTGGGAAAGGGGCTCTTATTGAGCGCCTCTCACAGGGGGCCACGCCGGTTTCTGTGCGCGTGCCATTGTGGCCGCGCGTCGGCGCCATCCGGAGAAACTTGAGGACGATGTCGTAACGAGTTGTGAGGGCCTTTGCCCCGCCTTGGGCTACTGCTGGCCGGTGCTTCGTCCAAGGCGTATGCAACTGGCGCGGCCCCAGGCGCGGGCAGCCAAGCCAGGGCCGCCCCGCAGCGAGGGCTGCGTCCCCCTGCCCACATCGCGTAGCGATGTGAGAGCGGGGGGAAGGCGCGCAGCGCCTCAGGGGGTGTCTCCGCTAGAAATCCACCAGACTCAACCCCACACTGAACACAGTGCGCTTGCGGTTGTAGTCGATCATGCTGTCGCCGTAGCCGCTGAACAGCGAGGTGTGCAGGCGCAGGTTGCTCTTGCTGCCGAACAGGCCGGTGCCCAGGGCCTGCAGCCATTCCACACGCACCGAGCCCCGGTCGCTGCTGGCCAGCGTGTGGCGCACGGTGGCGCCCAGGGTGTTGTCCTTGTTCACATTCCACAGCAGCGACAACTCGCCCCGGCCGATGTAGTCGCTGATGCCCGGGTTGTCGTCGCTGCCTGCGCTTTCGGGGATGCGCTTCCAGATGCGGGCGTTCACGCTGAAGCGGTTGTCCAGTTCGATGCCGGTCATCAGGTAGGCGCGGTTCCAGCTGCGCGACAGCGGCTTGCTCTGGCCGTTGGACTGGTGCACCAGGCCGATGCCGCTGTAGCGCCACTTCCAGCCAAACGGCAGTTGTGCCGTGGTGGGGTACACGTACATCAGCTCGGGCTCGTGGTCGGTGGCGCGGAAGGGGCGCGAGATCTCGGGGGTGAACAGCTGCCAGTACGACTGCTGCGTGTAGCCAAACCACAGCGAGTCCTTGAGCGTGGGGTGGCCCTGGGTCAGCAGGCCCTGCGCAATCTTGGTACGCACGGACAGCTGGATGCGGTTTTCGGTGCGGCGGTACGGGGTCGAGTCGGTGGCCGAGTTGCCGTCGGCATCCGACGCGGGCTGGCGGTTCACGCTGCTCGACGCCACCACCGACACCGTGATCGGGCGGTAGCCGCGGAAGCTGAATGTGCCGCAGTCCGTGCCCGTTTCCAGCTCCCAGAAGCGCGAGAGATCGCTGTACTGCGGGTCGCGGCAGCCTTCGGTGCGCGCCACGTCGATGATGCGGGTGGCAGGCAGCGTGGCGTCCACCGGCGGGGGCACGGCCGACGAAGAGCTTGCGCCGCTGGCACTGGCCGACGCCGAAGCAGCAGGGGCTTGCCAGGACTGCGCTCCTGCAGGAGCGGCCTGGGCCTGTTCGGCCGCCCAGGCGTCAAAGCAGGCCAGGCGCGCCTGGTTGTCGCTGGACAGGGCGGTGCAGCGGCGCAGGGCCGCGTCGGTCCCGGCGGATGCGGCAGGTGCTGATTGCGCAAAGGCCGCGCCGGCCGGGGCCAGGGCTGCGAGCAGCAAGGCCAGCGGGCGGTGCAGACGGGACGCGGGGGTGCCCCGCGCAACGGCGCTCATTGCCAGGCCGCCTGTTTGCGCAGCACAAACGGTGCTGACGGCGTGGTGGGGGTGGGGTGGGCGTTGTTCCATGTTCCGCGTATTTCCTTGCCGCAACTTCCATCGACCACCTGGCCTGTCCAGGTGGCGCTGATGTTGGTGCCGTTGATCGATTCTTCCAGGGTCAGGTCGCCGCCGTCGACGTCACCACTGACCTGGGCCGTGGTGCCGCTGCGCACCACGGTGCCACGCACGCTCTGTGCCAGCTCGGGGTGCGGGCCCAGTTGCAGCGTGGCCGTGGTGGGCTTGTCTCCCGGCGCAGGGGCCTGCAGCTCGGCGCGCCACTGGCCCTGCAGGTGTTGGTGGTCCATCTCTGCCGCCGCTGGGCATGCCGCCGTGGATTGTGGTGCTTTTTGGCCGATGGCGCTTGTAGGACAAGCGCTGATAGCTATCAAAAGCGCAGCAATGCCCCAGACGCTGCGGCCACGGGGCAGGGCGGGGCGTGGGGTGGTATCGGT
>NZ_JBWKYJ010000125.1:0-6474 GCF_059423685.1 Acidovorax sp. GW460-11-11-14-LB4
GGGGAGGGATGGACATGTGGGGGACAATGCGGGCCGTGACCCAAAGACCCGACAGTTTAACGACCGCCCTGCACCAGCACATCACCCAGGCCATTGCCGCCGAGGGTGGATGGCTGGGTTTTGATCGCTTCATGGCCTTGGCCTTGTACACGCCCGGCCTGGGCTACTACGCCAACGATTCCACCAAATTCGGTGCCATGCCGGAGTCGGGCAGCGACTTCGTGACCGCGCCCGAGATGACCCCACTGTTCGGCCAGACCCTGGCCGTGCAGGTGGGCGAGGCGCTGGCCCAAACCGGCACCGACGAGGTCTGGGAGTTCGGCGCGGGCTCGGGCGCGCTGGCGCTGCAGTTGCTGGATACGCTGGGCGACCAGGTGCAGCGCTACACCATCGTCGATCTGTCGGGCAGCCTGCGCGTGCGCCAGCAGGCCAAACTGGTGGCGCATGCCCACAAGCTGCGCTGGGTGGATGCCTTGCCTGAGAAATTCAGCGGCGTGGTGGTGGGCAACGAGGTGCTCGATGCCATGCCCGTGCAACTGCTCGCCCGCCACGGCGGCCAGCAGGGCGGTGTGTGGCATGAGCGCGGAGTGGCGGTAGCTCAGGACGGCAGTTTTGCCTGGGCCGACCGCCCCACCGACCTGCGCCCGCCCATCGACATCGAAGGCCCGCAGGATTACCTGACCGAGATCCACGCCCAGGGCGAAGGCTTCATGCGCATGCTGGCCGACCGGCTCACGCGCGGCGCCGCCTTCTTGCTGGACTATGGGTTTGGCGAAGACGAGTACTACCACCCCCAGCGCCACATGGGCACCGTGATGTGCCACCAGGGCCACCTGGCCGATGGCGACCCGCTGGTGGCGGTGGGGCTCAAGGACATCACTGCCCACGTCAACTTCACCGCCATGGCGCTGGCCGCGCAGGAGGCGGGCCTGAACGTGCTGGGCTACACCACGCAGGCGCATTTCCTCATCAACTGTCGGTTGCTCCCAAAAATGGAGCAACTACCGCAAGTCCAGCGGGCGACAGCGGCCAAATTGATCATGGAACACGAGATGGGCGAGCTGTTCAAGGTGCTGGCCGTGGGCGCGGGCGAGCCGTGGGAGCCGCTGGGGTTCAGCCACGGCGATCGTTCGCACCGGCTCTGACCGCCTGCTGCCGCGCTGCCCATGTTCCGCTGGCTCCTTGTCATTCTCCTGGCCCTGATGTTCATCAGCTGGCTGTCGCCGCTGCTGCGCCGCATGGGTTTTGGGCGGTTGCCCGGGGACTTCCGGTTTCGCTGGCTGGGGCGCGATTGGGATGTACCACTGGCGTCCACGCTGCTGCTGAGCTTTGTGGTCAGCCTGATCACCAAGCTGTTGTAGGGCCGCCATCACTGCGGCCGCTGCGCCTGTTAGCCTGCCGTCTGCAGCGCGTCCAGAAACGCCTTGCGCCACCAGTGCACGTCGTGCTCGCGGATGCGCGCCATCAGCTTCTGGTGGCGCGCCTGCCGTTCGGCCAGCGGCATCTGCAGGGCCTGCTGGATGCTGTCGGCCATGCCCTGGGGGTCGTAGGGGTTCACCAGCAGCGCTTCTTTCAACTGTTCTGCTGCACCTGCAAACCGTGACAGCACCAGCACGCCGGGGTTGTCCGGGTCTTGCGCCACCACGTATTCCTTGGCCACCAGGTTCATGCCATCGCGCAGTGGCGTGACCAGGCCCACGGCAGCGGCGCGGCACAGGCCCGGCACACGTTTGCGCGCCACCATGCGGTGGATGTAGCGCACGGGCATCCAGTCCAGTTCGCCGTAGTCGCCATTGACTGAGCCGCACAGGCCCTCCAGTTCCTGGCGCAGGTCGGCATAGGCGTGCACGTCGTCGCGGCTGGGTGAGGCGATCATGATCATCGTCGCACTGTCGCGGTTTTCGGGGTAACGATCCAGCAGCTCTCGGAATGCGCGCACGCGGTGTGGGATGCCCTTGGAGTAGTCGAGCCGGTCAATGCCCAGCAGCAGGCGCCTGCGCGAATACTCGTCGCGCATGTTCTCGTAGGTCTCCACCGCGTCGGGGGCGTGTGTGAGGCGGGTGAATTCGTCCACATCGATGCCGATGGGAAACGACTGCACCACCACGGTAGCCCCAAACGCGCGCACGCGCTTTTCGTCCACCGCTTCGGCGCTGCCCTCATTGCGAACATAGCGCGTGAAATGCGACACGTCGGCCTCGCTCTGCAGGCCCACCAGGTCGTAGGCGAACAAAGACCGCATCAGCCACTCGTGCTGCGGAATGGCCGCCATGATGAGCGGCGGCGGCATGGGAATGTGCAGAAAGAACCCGATGCGCTGCTTGCAGCCCATGGCACGCAGCTCGGCGGCGAGGGGAATGAGATGGTAGTCGTGCACCCAGATCACATCGTCGTCGCGCAGCAGGGGCAGCAGCTTGCGCGCAAACATCTGGTTCACACGCCGGTAGCCTGTGATGTAGCGGGCGTTGAAGTCGGCCAAGTCCAGCCGGTAATGGAACACCGGCCACAGCACGCTGTTGCTGTAGCCGTGGTAGTAGCTGTCATGGTCTTCGCGGCACAGGTCTACGGTGGCCAGGGTGACGGCGCCGGCCTGGCGGGTGTGCAGTTCGCTCTCGCCGGGTGTGCCGTCTTCGACCACGGTACCGCTCCAGCCAAACCAGAGTCCTCCGGTCTGGTTCAGGGCTTCACCCAGGGCCACAGCAAGGCCACCGGCGGCGGGCTTGCGCGGATCGGCAAGGCGGTTGGAGATGACGACAAGACGGCTCATGGGGGCAATCATCCGTGCTGACCGCCCCCGGCCGGTGTCGGACAGCGCCTCAAATCACGCTGTCCCAGGGCGCTGACAGGCGCACGGCGGCGTTGATCACACCCACCATCGAATAGGTCTGCGGGAAGTTGCCCCACATCTCGCGGGTTTCGGGGTGGGTGTCCTCCGACAGCAGGCCCAGCGGGTTGCGTGCGGCCAGCATGGTCTCGAAGATGGCCCGTGCCTCGGCCTTGCGGCCAATGCGCGCCAGCGCGTCGATGCGCCAGAAGGTGCAGATGTTGAAGGCCGTTTCGGGCTTGCCAAAGTCGTCGGCCGCCTCGTAGCGGCGCATGTAGGGGCCATCGCACAGGCTCTTTTCCATGGCCTCCACGGTGCTCACAAAGCGTGGGTCCTTGGGATCGATCAGGCCCACCTCGGCCATCAGCAGCACGCTGGCATCCAGCTCATGCCCGCCAAAACTCTCGGCAAACGCCTGGCGTTCTTCGCACCACGACTTGTCGAGGATCTCGGCGCGCATGCGGTCGGCATGTTGCTGCCAGTGGCTGGCACGGTCGGCCAGCTGCAGCGTGGCGGCGATCTTGGCCAGCCGGTCGCAAGCGGCCCAGCTCATCAGTGCGGACGATGTGTGCACCCGGGCGCGCGTGCGCAGCTCCCACATGCCGGCATCGGGCTGACCGTACACACGCACTGCGTTGTCGCCCACCTGTTCCAGCCGCTTGAATTCGGCCAGGCCCGCGCGGTGCAGCAGGCGGTGGTCATGAAAGGCTTGGGCCGCGCCCAGCACGATGTTGCCGTACACGTCGTGCTGAAAATGCTCGGCCGCCTGGTTGCCCACGCGCACCGGGCCCATGCCCCGGTAGCCCGCCAGCTGGGGCACAAAACTTTCGGGCAGGTCTTTCTCCAGCCCGATGCCATACAGCGGCTGGATGTGGCCATCGCCGCCTTCGACCACCACATTGCTCAGCCAGCGCAGGTAGTCCTCCATGGTGCCCACCTCGGAGATGCTGTTGAGTGCGCGCACCACAAAAAAAGCATCGCGCAGCCAGCAGTAGCGGTAGTCCCAGTTGCGGCCGCTGTGGGCCGACTCAGGGATGCTGGTGGTCATGGCGGCCACGATGGCACCGGTTTCTTCGTACAGCGACAGCTTGAGCGTGATGGCCGCACGGATCACCGCGTCCTGCCATTCCAGTGGAATGGCCAGGGCGCGGCTCCAGCTGCGCCAGTAGGCCGTGGTCTCCTGCTCAAAGCGGCGGGCGGTGTCGGCAATACCGTCCACCAGCGTCTCGTCGGCGCCCAGCAGAAAGTTGTGTTCCCGCGTGAGCACAAACGCCTGGCCCGACAGCACATGCGACACCGGCGCATCGGTGGACAGGCGCAGCGTCATGCTCTCGCCCACGTAGCGTATGTGGTTGCTGCCGCGCGTGATCTCGGGGGTGGTCTGGCCCCAGTCGTAGCGCACCTTGAGCGCCAAACGGATGCGCGGCGACCCCTGGATGGGGCGCACCCGGCGCACCAGCGTCATGGGCCGGAAGTAGCGTGACCGGCTGTAAAAGCGTGGCGCAAAATCGGTGATCTCGATGCCGTGGCCCGCCTTGTCGAACAACTGCGTGCGCAGGATGGCGGTGTTCGGTTCGTACCACTGGTGGGCCGATGCCAGGTCTTCCAGCTCGATCGCAAAGTGGCTGCCCTCATCCCCGGGCTGCAGCAGGGCGTTGAACACCGGGTCGCCATCAAAGCGCGGCAGGCAGCACCACACCATACGGGCGTGGTCGTCGATCAGCGCGCTGATGGCGCAGTTGCCGATCATCCCGAGGTTGAGCGAGCCCGTCTGGGGGTGTGTGGCGGCTGTGTTCATCGTTCGCGCTCCAGCGTTGTGCGTGCAGACGACAACCAGCCCCGCAGTGCGGCCGATGTCATGCAGCGGTGTTGTGCCATGGT
Organism: Acidovorax sp. GW460-11-11-14-LB4; assembly: GCF_059423685.1. Taxonomy (NCBI): domain Bacteria; kingdom Pseudomonadati; phylum Pseudomonadota; class Betaproteobacteria; order Burkholderiales; family Comamonadaceae; genus Acidovorax; species Acidovorax sp. GW460-11-11-14-LB4. Next base: position 4,706 of record NZ_JBWKYJ010000125.1, read on the forward strand.
GGGCCCTTCGCCCACCTTGATGCCCCAGCCGCCGAGCGTCTGCACAGCGGCAAAGCCGGCCTCGTCGGTGACGTCATCGCCCACAAAGATCGGCGTGCGGCCCACAAAGGGTGGCTGTGTCATGAAGTCGACGATGGCCTGGCCTTTGTGAACGCCACGGGGTTTCACTTCAAAGACGCATTTGCCACGCAGCAGTTCCACACCTTCCACCTCGCGCATGGCCCGCACCAGCGTGTCATGGCACAGGGATTCGAGGTGGGGCGCCTGGCGGTAGTGCAGGGCCACGCTCACACGCTTGGTCTCCACCAGCAGTCCGGGGTGCCGTGCTGCAAGGTCTTGGGCGGCCTGTAACACGGGCTCCAGGGAGGGTGGCTCGGTGGCGGGAACGGAAGTCTCGCCCAGGCGGTATTGGGCCCCATGTTCGCTCGCCAGCGGCAGGCGCAGTGGCGCCAGAAATCCGTCGATGTCGGCCTCGGGCCTGCCGGTCACAATGGCCAGCGCGCCACCCAGCTGGGCGTGCAACGATGACAGCGTGGGAATCAGGCCCGACGCAATGCGCACCGCCTCGGGGCGCGGCGCCAGCTCGGTGAGCGTGCCGTCGAAATCGAGAAAAAGCGCATGGGCAGTTGTCAGTGTGGGGAGCAGCTGCATCCGCGAAACCATAGCAGACGCTGCAATGCAGGCAAGGCCACCAGGGGGATTCATGGGTGGTAAACGCGCGCAAGGTCTGCGACCGGTTGCAACGGGGGGGCTCGCAGATTGCAACGCGAGCCCTTGAAACAGCGCGCCGGTGTCGCAATGTGACCAAAATCCCTTTGCCCCACCCTTGCCGCGCCATGACCGAAGCCCTACACATCGTCTGCCCCCATTGCCACACCACCAACCGCGTGCAGAGCGCAGACCTGGGCAACGCACCCGACTGCGGAAAGTGCCATCAGCCGCTTTTTGCGGGGGCGCCGCTGGAACTGGATGCCGCCAGCTTTGACAAGCATGTGGCGCGCAGCCACATCCCGGTGCTGGTGGATTTTTGGGCCCCGTGGTGCGGTCCCTGCCGCCAGATGGCGCCCGCCTTCGCGCAGGCCGCCCGCGAGCTGGAACCCCGTGTGCGCCTGGCCAAGCTCAATACCGAAGACCAGCAGGCCATCGCGGCGCGCTACGCCATCCGCAGCATTCCGACCATGATCCTGTTCCAGCAAGGGCGTGAGGTGGCGCGCATTTCGGGCGCGCTGGGCGCGGCGGACATCGTGCGCTGGGTGCGTACGGCCGGTGGTTGAAGAGACGGTCGCTTCAACGGATCAACGGATCAACGGATTCCGAACGCGCGGTCCAGCGACACGTTGCCGGCACCGCGCCCCATCAGGTACAGCATCAGCCCCGCCCATGACAGGTGGGTGGGCCATGCGTCGGGGTAGACAAACACCTGGATCACCAGCGTCATGCCCAGCAGCGCCAGGGCCGACAGGCGCGTGAAGAGGCCCAGCACCAGCAGCACCGGAAACAGGTGCTCGGCCACGGTGGCCATCTGCGCCGCCAGCTCGGGCGGCAGCAGGGGCAGCTTGTATTCATCGCGGAACAGCGCATAAGCGCTGTCGGAAATGGTGAACCAGCCCTCAACCTTGGTACGCGCTGACAGCCAGAAGATGCCCGCGATGGCCACGCGGTTGACCAGTGCCAGCAAGCTGTGCGGGGTGAGCCAGGTGGCGGTGTCGGCCAGGCGCGCCAAGAGCATGCGCGGGCCTGTGGCGGGGGGCGTGGGGACGTGGGTGGCC
>NZ_JBWKYJ010000126.1:0-6355 GCF_059423685.1 Acidovorax sp. GW460-11-11-14-LB4
ATCTGCGCCAACTCCATCAGCGATGCCCACAGGCGCTCGCCGTTGATGCGCAGGTTCTCGATGTCGGGTTTGACTTTCGTGTCCATGGTGTTGCTCTCCGTCGGTTCAGCGGGCAACCGCTGTGGGAGCCAGGTCCTGCGCACGCTTTTGCACGGCCTGGAAGTTGGCGCCAAACGCCGGGCGCTTGATGTAGCGGCCCTTGCCGTGCTCGGCCCGTAGGTCGCCGTTGGCAAACACCACGCGGCCCTGGCTCACGGTGTGGCTGGGAATACCGCGCACGGTGCGGCCTTCAAAGATGTTGAAGTCGCCCTTGCTGAACTGGGTCTTGGCGGAGAAGGTCTTGGTGCCCTGCGGGTCCCACAGCACCAGGTCGGCATCGGCACCTTCGCCGATAAATCCCTTGCGTGGGTAGATGTTGAACAACTTGGCGGCGTTGGCCGAAGTGATGGCAACGAACTCGCTGGGCGTGAGGCGCCCGGTGTTCACGCCGCCATCCCACAGCGCGGCCATGCGCTCTTCCACGCCGCCCGTGCCGTTGGGGATCTTGGCGAAGTTCTCCTTGCCCATGGCCTTTTGCGCAGCGCAGAAGGTGCAGTGGTCCGTGGCCGTGGTGTGCAGCTGGCCCGACTGCAGGCCGCGCCACAGCGCCTCCTGGTGGCCCTTGGGGCGGAAGGGTGGGCTCATCACATAAGCGGCGGCCTTTGCAAAATCGGGGTCGCGGTACACGCTGTCGTCCACCAGCAGGTGGCCCGCCAGCACTTCACCGTACACGCGCTGGCCACGCGCACGGGCGCGGGCAATGGCGTCGGCGGATTCCATGCAGCTCACATGCACCACGTAAATCGGCACACCCAGCACGTCGGCTATGGCGATGGCGCGGTTGGCGGCTTCGGCCTCGACCATGGGTGGGCGCGAGAGCGGATGGCCCTCGGGGCCGGTGATGCCCATCTTGGCGACCTCCTGCTGCAGCAGGTACACCAGCTCGCCGTTCTCGGCATGCACCGTAGGCATGGCGCCCAGCTCCAGCGCGCGCTTGAAGCTGTTCACCAGGGTTTCGTCGTCGCACATGATGGCGTTCTTGTAGGCCATGAAGTGCTTGAAGCTGTTCACCCCCTCCTGCTGCACCAGCGTGCCCATGTCGGCGCGCACCTGCTCGCTCCACCAGGTGATGGCGACGTGGAAGGAATAGTCCGCCGCAGACTTCTCGGCCCAGCCCCGCCACTTGCGATAGGCGTCCAGGATGGGCTCCTGCGGGTCGGGGATCACGAAGTCGATGATGCTCGTGGTGCCGCCAGCCAGCGCAGCCGCCGTGCCGGTGAAGAAGTCGTCCATGGTGACGGTACCCATGAATGGCAACTGCATGTGCGTGTGCGGGTCGATGCCGCCAGGCAGCACGTACTGGCCGCTGGCGTCCAGCGTCTCTGCACCCGCAGGGGCCTGGGCCGCAGCATCTTCCCCCACGGCCACGATGCGGCCATCGACGCACAACACATCGGCGCGCTGTTCACGGTCGGCGTTGACCACGGTGCCACCGCGGATCACAAGGGCTTGGGTCATGGGGGTCTCCTTCAAGGATGCGGATCAGATCAAAAAAAGGGACCCTGCACTGGCACCAGGCCCAGGCAGGGCCAAGGGGTCACTTCTTCTTGGCAGTCAGGTAGTAGTAGGTGCCGGCCACCGCCAGGCTGAAGAACCAGCCCGAGTCGAACAGCGACAGCCAGATGGCAGGCATGCCCGCCTTGTCCACCACACCCGACACCGCCAGGTAGCCGGGCAGACAGGGCAGCACGCCCAGTGCGAAAGCGATCAGGGCCTGCAGGTTCCAGCCGTTGCTGTACTCGTATTCACCGCCACGGCGGTACAGGTCGTCCACCTTCAGCTCGCTCTTGCGCACCAAGTAGTAGTCCACCAGCAGGATGCCCGCGATGGCGCCCAGCAGCGTGCCGTAGCCGCCCAGCCAGGTGAACAGGTAGCCGCCCGATGTGGCCAGCAGTTTCCAGGGCATGAACAGCAGACCGATGCCTGCAGCGATCAGGCCGCCCATGCGGAAGCTGATCTTGGACGGCGCGCACTGGCTGAAGTCATACGACGGCGAAACCAGGTTGGCGGCCACGTTGGTGGTGAGGTTGGCGAGCAAGATCACCAGCAGGCCCAGGCCTGCGGCCACGCTGCCCATCTGCGTGAGCAGACCATCGGGGAACAGCTGGGCCTTGCCGTACAGGATGGCCGAGGCAGAGAAGCCGATCACGCCCACCATGGAGAACAGCGCCATGGGAATGGGAAGGCCGATGGCCTGGCCCACCACCTGGTCCTTCTGCGATTTGGCAAAGCGGGTGAAGTCCGGAATGTTGAGTGCCAGCGTGGCCCAGAAGCCCACCAGGCCCGTGAGCGCCGCCCAGGTCTTGGGGCCGCCTTCGACCACCTTGGCGGGCAGGTTGAAGAGCTGGCCCGAGGGCACCTTCATCATCAGCACCACAACCAGTGCGATGGACGCAATGATCATCAGCGGCGCCGCAATCACCTCTAGCATGCGGATGGACTCCGGCCCCTTCCAGATGAACCAGATGTGCACCGCCCAGAACGCCAGGAAGCACATGAACTGCGAGGTGCTGATGGTCTGTCCATCGGCCGGTCCCGCGAGCCCCATGCCCAGGATGTTGAGGAACCCATGCAGCGCCAGCGCGCCAAAGTAGCAGTTGATGGAAAACCAGCCACATGCCACCAGCCCGCGCAGCACAGCCGGCAGGTTGGCGCCTTTCACGCCAAAAGATGCACGCGCCAGAACCGGGAACGGCACGCCGTACCGGGGCCCTACGCGCCCGATGAGCACCATGGGCACCAGCACGATGCAGTTGGCCAGGAACACCAGCCACACGGCCATCTGCCACGTGAAGCCCTGGTCCAGCATGGAGCTGGCCATGGTGTAGGTGGGTACACACACGACCATGCCCACCCAGAGCGCGGCAAAGTCTTTCCACGTCCAGTGTCGCTGCGCGGCGGTGGTGGGGAGCAGATCTTCATTGGCGAGCGTGTTGGATGCATCGCCGGGCATCAGCCCCGCCACATGGGCCGCGCTGCCGGTACTGTTGGTCATGCCTGTACTCCTGTCAAAGACGTCGTTGGGGTTGTACACAACCCACCGTCTGGTCCGGCGCCCTCACGCTGGCAGATGGCGGGCAAAGGGAAGCGAGCGATGCTAGAGATCACGCAAGAACTGCACCAGATGCAGTGCAGCATGCGTTGCAAATCGGCACCACAACGGGTGCCGTCACAACAACTTGCAAGGTCTGTGGCAAATGCACGCAGGAGGCGCATATCAAGCTGCGGCAGACACGCGCTGCGGGTTGTTGGGATGCGTGGTCCAGTTGGCGTATTCGCCCGTCACCTTCTTGCCAGTGCGCACATCCACCTCGCCGGGCTCCAGCGCGCGCATGGTGATGCACTCGGGCACGGGGCAGATGGAAACGCACAGGTTGCAGCCCACGCACTCGGCCTCGTTGATCTCGAACTTGCGCACGCCACCCTCTTTGGTGAAGGTAATGGCCTGGTGCGAGGTGTCTTCGCACACCACATGGCAGCGGCCGCACTGGATGCAGGCGTCCTGGTTGATGACGGCTTTTTCGATGTGGTTGAGGTTGAGGTTCTTCCAGTCCTTGACCGTGGGCACGGCCTGGCCCTTGAAGTCGTCGAGCGTGGCGTAGCCGTGCTCGTCCATGAAGTTGGACAGCCCATCGCACATGTCCTGCACGATCTTGAAGCCATACACCATGGCCGCCGTGCACACCTGCACCGTGCCGCAGCCCAGCGCAATGTATTCGGCCGCATCGCGCCAGGTGGTGATGCCGCCGATACCGCTGATGGGCAGGCCCGCAGTCTGCGCATCGCGCGCGATCTCGGCCACCATGTTCAGCGCAATGGGCTTGACGGCTGGGCCGCAGTAGCCGCCGTGCGAGCCCCAGCCATCGGTGCTCGGGCTCATCACCATGCGGTCCAGGTCCACGCCCATGATGGAGTTGATGGTATTGATGAGCGACACGGCATCCGCCCCGCCCGCCTTGGCCGCACGTGCGGGCTGGCGTACGTCGGTAATGTTGGGGGTGAGCTTCACGATCACGGGCAGCTTGCTGTAGTGCTTGCACCAGGCCGTGACCATCTGGATGTATTCAGGCACCTGGCCCACGGCCGCGCCCATGCCGCGCTCGCTCATGCCGTGCGGGCAGCCGAAGTTGAGTTCGATGCCGTCGGCGCCGGTGTCTTCCACGAGCGGCAGGATGGCCTTCCAGCTCTGCTCCTCGCACGGCACCATCAGCGAGACGATCATGGCGCGATCCGGCCAGTTGCGTTTGACGCGCTTGATTTCTTCCAGGTTGGTCTGCAGCGGCCGGTCGGTGATCAGCTCGATGTTGTTCAGGCCAATCACGCGGCGGTCTTGCGACATGAGTGTGGAGTAGCGCGGGCCGTTGACGTTGACCACCGGTGGGTCTTCGCCCAGCGTCTTCCACACCACGCCGCCCCAGCCCGCCTCAAAGGCGCGGGTGACGTTGATCTCTTTGTCGGTGGGCGGTGCGGACGCGAGCCAGAAGGGGTTGGGGCTTTGGATGCCCAGGAAATTGCTGCGAATGTCTGCCATGGGGTGCTCCCGTGAAAACTGGGGTGAAGGGGTTCAAGCCATCAGTGCGGCGTGGATGGAGACAGCGGCGACCTTGCCGTGCTCCACCGCTTCCACCGTGAGGTCGCGGCCGCCCACACGGCAGTCGCCACCGGCCCATACACGCGGCAGGTTGGTCTGGCCTTCGGCATCGGTGGCGATGCGCCCGCCCTCCAGCACGATGCGGTTGCCCACAGGCTCGGCCACAAAGGTCTGGCCAATGGCCTTGAGCACCATGTCGGCTTCGAGCGTGAAGGTCTCGCCGGTTTCCACCAGCTCGCCTCCGCTCAACGCCGTGGCGGCAAAACGCACGCCCTTGATAACACCGCCTTCGCTCAGCACCTCTTTCGGTGCCGCCCAGTGGCGGACGGTCACACCATTCGTCTGCGCCCACTGCTGCTCCACAGCGGATGCCGACATGGCCTCTGCACCCCGGCGGTAGACGATGGTCACTTCTTCGGCGCCCAGCTTGCGCGACTGCACAGCAGCATCCACCGCCGTCATGCCGCCACCAATCACCACCACGCGGCGGCCCACCGGCAGGGTCGAGAGGTCGGTGCTCTGGCGCAGCTCGGCAATGAAGTCCACCGCATTGCGCAGACCGGTGACCGTGGGCTCAGCCACGCCCAGCGCGTTCACGCCCTGCAGGCCCAGGCCCAGGAACACAGCGTCGTAAGCGCCCAGCAGGCTGTCGAGCGTGATGTCACGGCCCAGTTGCTGGCCGGTGCGCACCTCAATGCCACCGATGGACAGCAGCCACTCCACTTCCTTCTGCGCAAAGTTGTTGGCGGTCTTGTAGCTGGCCAGGCCATATTCGTTGAGGCCACCGAGCTTGGGGCGCGCCTCGAACAGCACCACGTCATGCCCGCGCACGGCCAACCCATGCGCGCAGGCCAGGCCCGCAGGCCCCGCGCCCACCACGGCCACGCGCTTGCCGGTGGCGGCTGCACGCTGGAACAGCGGTGCACCGGGCTGGGCAAAGAAGGCGTCGGTGGCGTAGCGCTGCAGTGAGCCGATCTCCACCGGCTTGTCTTCGTTGGTGTTGCGCACGCAGGCCTGCTCGCACAGCACCTCGGTGGGGCACACCCGAGCGCACATGCCACCCAGCGGGTTCGCCTCCAGGATGGCGCGGGCCGCGCCCCGGTTGTTGTCCTGCGCAATGCGGTGGATGAACGACGGGATGTCGATACCCGTAGGGCAGGCCGTGGCGCAGGGAGCGTCGTGGCAGTAATAGCAGCGCTCGGCCTCGATCAGCGCTTGCGGGCGGGTGAGCGGCGGGTGTGCGTCGCTGAAGTTCACGGCGTAGTCGGCCAGGTTCAGGCGTGCGGCATGAATGCCGCAGGCACGGCTTGCGGGTGTGTCCATCAGGTTTCCTCCGAGAGGGTCAGGGTGGGGGTCTGGGCGCCCATGGGGCGTGCAAGCGCACGCCGCGCAGCGTTGGAGCGCCAGCCAGTGGCGCCAATCAATGCGGCACCGGCGTGAATGCTGGTGCCCGCAAACTTCGGAGGTTTCATCGTGGTCCTCGCTGTGGGGTGCAGGTGCCCGCTGCTTTGCGACGGCGGTGCCCTGCGTTGTGGTTCAATTTACCAACCCGTAAAAATTTACCAATTGGTAAAATCCCTACAGCAAACCGCGTGCCAGCCTCCAGCCAGCCAATTGCCAGTTTTCAGGCCCCGGCTTGTTCCACAATGGTGCAATGACTGAAGC
>NZ_JBWKYJ010000127.1:0-5856 GCF_059423685.1 Acidovorax sp. GW460-11-11-14-LB4
GCCAGGGGCTGCGGGGCCGGCGGACAGGCGCTTGGTCGAGGCGGCCTGGGCCACGGCATTGAGCACGGGCAGGTCGTCCACCTGGCGCACCAGGTCGTCCAGGCGGGCCAGCAGGCCGGCGGTGTCGGTCACGGTGGCGCGGGTCAGGCGGTCCAGGTCGCGGCCGATGGCGCGCTGCACGGGGGCCAGGCGGGGCTGGGCAGAGCGCTCGATGCGTTGGTTTGCGCTTTTGAGCGCTGCCACCAGCGGCTCCAGGCTGCCGGTGAGCTGGGCCTGTTGCTGCGCCAGGCGGATGGCCGACTCAATGTCCACCACCAGGTTTTCATCGCGCGAACGCGACAGGCTTTGCATGAGTTCTTCGAGCTGGCTGCGCTGCAGGGCGACCTCGCTCACGCGGGCTTCCGCCACCGAGAGGCGAGCCGCCGTGTCGCGCACCAGCTCTTCGGCCTGGCGGGCCATGGTGCGGGCCTCGATGGCCAGGGCGCCCGAGTCGGCGGACTGCCGGGCCAGTTGTTCCTGGATGGCGCTGAGCTTTTGCCACAGCAGGCCGCTGCTGACCAATGCGGCTACCGCCACCGTGCCCAACAGCAAGGTCATGGCGCCACTGCGGCCGGTGGCAGCGGCTGGCGCAGCGGCCGAGGGGGCCGGGCTCACTGCTGGCGCGCCCACAGCGGCGGCCACAGGGGCTGCAGGGGGCGTGGAGGGCAGATCGTCGGGGGGCGCAGAACTCATGCGGCCGATTCTATCGAGGCCACCACATCTTCCAGCGCCGGACGGCATTCCCGCACGGTGCCAAAGCCCGCTGCGCGGGCCGCTTCGGCGATGCGCGGGTGGGTGGCCAGCGCATGGGCAGCGCCCCAGTATTGGGCGGGCAGGGCCTCGGCCAGGTGGGCCACCGCCTCGGAGCTGCTCAGCAGCCAGACGGAGCCGTCGTGCGCCGCCTGTTGTGCCAGCGCCACCTCCTGGGCCGTGAAGCGGGGCGCGCCGCGTTGGTAGGCCACCACAAACTCCACCTGACCGCCCCGCACCTCGATCTGCTGGGCCAGCCACTCGCGGCCATTGCCCTGGGGCGATTCGTGTGCGCCCTGCGGCGTGGCGGAGCGACCGCGCACGATCAGCACGCGGTCGCCAGGCCGCACCTGGGGGGCCACCTGCTGCCACAGAGCCTCGGAGTCGAACTGCGGTGCATCGGGCGCTGGCCCGTCGATGGCGTGGGGCGGCACGCCGGCCTGCTCCAGCGCGCGGGTGGTGCCAGGGCCGGGCGCCCATGCTCTTGTTTTTGTAGCTGCCAGGGCATGAATATCAAGCGCTACAGGGTGATTTTGCTCAAAAAAGTGCGCCACGGCATTGCCACTGACAAACATCAGGGCGCGGTAGTTGCCGACGTTGGCGCGGGCCGCGTCCAGCGCCTGTCGCAGTGCAGCGTCCGTGCAGGGGCCAATCGCAATCAGGGGCAGTGCCACGGCCTCAATGCCGTGTGCGCCCAGTTGCGCCACCCAATGCGCTGCTTCTCGGGCAGGGCGTGTGACGATGACACGGGGCGCTGAGGTGCCCATCTCAGGCTCTTAGGCCGGGGTGACGCCGCGCGCACCCCCAGCACGCAGGCGCTGCGCGATCGCGTCGCCCAGGGCTTCCGCCTGCGCCAGTGTGGTGACCGGGGCAGAGGCCTGGGCGCGCACCAGCGGGGCTTTGTCCTCGGGGTCGCCCCAGGCGGCGTCCAGCTGCAGCACGCCCTGGGTGAAGGTGCCGTGCGCTGCCAGGGGCATCGAGCAGCTGCCCCCCATGGCGCGACTCACGGCGCGCTCGGCGGCCACGGTCAGCCAGGTGGTCTGGTGGGCCAGCGGTGCCAGCGCGTCGATCAGGTCTTGCCGGTCGCTGCGCACCTCGATGCCCAGCGCGCCCTGGCCTGCAGCAGGCAGCATGGCGCTGGGCTCGAACGTGGTGCGGATGCGGGCTTCCAGCCCCAGGCGCTTGAGGCCTGCGGCGGCCAGCACGATCGCGTCGTACTGGCCTTCGTCCAGCTTGCGCAGGCGGGTGTCGAGGTTGCCGCGCAGGGGCTCGATCTTCAGGTCAGGCCGCAGAGCCTGCAGCAGCACCTGGCGGCGCAGGCTCGACGTGCCCACCACGGCACCCTGCGGGAGGGCGTCCAGGTTCTCGTAGCGGGGGGAGACAAAGGCATCGCGCGGGTCTTCACGCTCCATCACGCAGGCCAGGGCAAAGCCCTCGGGCAGCTCCATGGGCACGTCCTTGAGCGAATGCACGGCAATGTGGGCGCGGCCTTCTTCCAGCGCCACTTCCAGCTCTTTCACAAACAGGCCCTTGCCGCCCACCTTGCTGAGGGACTTGTCCAGAATCTGGTCGCCCTTGGTGGTCATGCCCAGCAGTTGCACGCTGTGGCCACGGGCTTCGAGCAGCGCTTTGACATGCTCGGCCTGCCACAGCGCAAGGCGACTTTCGCGGGTGGCGATGACGATGAGGGGCGTTGGCGAGGGGCTCAAGTTCGTAACCTGTTTGTAATTATTCAGCGGCGCAGGATGCTAGCATGCGCCCGCACTGGGGCTGGTGCGGCCTGCGGCTATGCGGGCTCAACGCGCCAGGCCATCCCACCCATCCCGGAGACTCCTGCATGAAACGATCCGACAAGGACCAGCCCCTGATTGATGACATCCGCCTGCTGGGCCGTATTCTGGGCGACGTGATCCGGGAGCAGGAGGGGGTGGAGGCTTATGAGCTGGTCGAGCAGGTCCGCAAGCTCTCCGTGGCCTTCCGCCGCGACGCCGACCAGGAGGCCGACCGCGCGCTCAAGAAGCTGCTCAAGTCCCTGTCGGGCGACCAGACGGTGAGCGTGATCCGCGCCTTCACCTATTTCAGCCACCTGGCCAACCTGGCCGAAGACCGCCACCACATCCGCCGCCGCGCTGTGCACGAGCGCGCAGGCGACACGCAAGAGGGCAGCATCGAGGTCGCCCTGTCGCGCCTGCGCTGGGCAGGCATTGCGCCCAAGACGATTTCGCAGACGCTGGCGGGCAGCTACGTGGCCCCCGTGCTCACGGCTCACCCCACCGAGGTGCAGCGCAAGAGCATTCTGGACGCCGAGCGCGACATCGCCCAGTTGTTGGCCACACGCGACGACATCCAGGTGCGCGCCCAGCTCTACAACAGTGCCAAGGACGCACTCACCCCGCGCGAGCTGGCTGCCAACGAAGCCCTGCTGCGTGCCCGTGTGGCGCAGTTGTGGCAGACGCGCCTGCTGCGCTACAGCAAGCTCACGGTGGCTGACGAGATCGAAAACGCGCTTTCTTATTACGAAGCCACCTTTCTGCGTGAGATCCCCAAGATCTATGCGGACCTGGAAAACGAGCTGGGCCAGTACCCTGTGCACAGCTTCTTGCGCATGGGCCAGTGGATTGGTGGCGACCGTGACGGCAATCCCAACGTCACCGCGCAGACCTTGCAATATGCCCTGAGCCGCCAGGCCGAAGTGGCCCTGCGCCACTACCTGACCGAGGTGCACTACCTGGGCGGCGAGCTGTCGCTGTCGGCCCGCCTGGTGCAGGTGTCCGCCGAGATGGAGGCCCTGGCCCAGCGCTCGCCCGACACCAACGAACACCGCGTGGACGAGCCTTATCGCCGTGCGCTCACCGGCATCTATGCGCGCCTGGCCGCATCGCTCAAGGATCTGACCGGTGGCGAAGCCGCGCGCCATGCCGTGGCGCCACAAAACGCCTATGCCAGTGCCGAGGCGTTCCTGGCCGACCTGCGGGTGATCGAGGCCTCGCTGCAGTCCCACCATGGCCAGGCCTTGGCTGCCGAGCGACTGCACCCGCTGATCCGCGCCGTGCAAGTGTTTGGCTTCCACCTGGCCACGGTGGACCTGCGCCAAAGCTCCGACAAGCATGAGGAGGTGGTGGCCGAGCTGCTGGCCAAGGCCCGTATCGAGCCCAACTATGCCAACCTGCAAGAGGCCGCCAAGCGCGCACTGCTGATCAAGCTGTTGAACGACGCGCGTCCGCTGCGCGTGGTGGGCGCGGAATATTCGGCCCACGCCCAAGGCGAGCTGGCCATTTTTGAAACTGCCCGTGTGATGCGCGAGCGCTTTGGCCACGAGGCCATCCGCCACTACATCATCAGCCACACCGAAACGGTGAGCGACCTGCTGGAGGTGCTGCTGCTGCAAAAGGAAGTGGGGCTGATGAACGGCACGCTGGATGCCGAGTCGAAGAACCACCTTATCGTGGTGCCCCTGTTCGAAACCATCGAAGACCTGCGCAATGCCGCGCCCATCATGCGCGAGTTCTACAGCCTGCCCGGCGTGGCCGCGCTGGTGCAGCGCAGCGGCGGCGAGCAGGACATCATGCTGGGCTACAGTGACAGCAACAAGGATGGCGGCATTTTCACCAGCAACTGGGAGCTGTACCGCGCCGAGATCGCCCTCGTCGAACTCTTCGACGAACTCGCCACCACCCACGGCATCCAGCTGCGCATGTTCCATGGCCGGGGCGGCACTGTGGGCCGTGGCGGTGGCCCCAGCTACCAGGCCATTCTGGCGCAGCCCCCTGGCACCGTGCGCGGCCAGATCCGTCTGACGGAGCAGGGCGAAGTCATCGCCTCCAAATACGCCAACCCCGAAATCGGCCGCCGCAACCTGGAAACTCTGGTCGCCGCCACGCTCGAAGCCACCCTGCTGCAGCCCACCAAGCCCGCCACCAAGGCGTATCTGGATGCTGCTGCGCAGCTCTCGCTGGCCAGCATGGGCAGCTACCGTGCGCTGGTGTACGAGACCCCGGGCTTTACCGACTACTTCTTCAACTCCACGCCCATCCGCGAGATCGCCGAGCTCAACATCGGCTCGCGCCCTGCCAGCCGCAAGGCCAGCCAGAAGATCGAAGACCTGCGCGCCATCCCCTGGGGCTTCAGCTGGGGCCAGTGCCGCCTCACGCTGCCCGGCTGGTTCGGCTTTGGCTCGGCGGTGGAAGCCTTCATCAACACCGAAGGCAAGGACCCCAAGGCCCAGCTGGCGCTGCTGCAGAAGATGTACCGCCAGTGGCCGTTCTTCCGCACCCTGCTGTCCAACATGGACATGGTGCTGGCCAAGAGCGACCTGGCCCTGGCTTCGCGCTACAGCGAGCTGGTGACCGATGCGCGTCTGCGCAAGAAGGTGTTTACCAGCATCGAGGCCGAGTGGCACCGCACGGCCGATGCGCTCACCCGCATCACCGGCGACAAGCAGCGCCTGACGCACAACACGGCGCTGGCGCGGTCCATCAAGCACCGCTTCCCGTACATTGATCCGCTGCACCACTTGCAGGTCGAGCTGGTGCGCCGCTGGCGCGCAGGGCAGGGCGACGAGCGGGTGCAGACCGGGATTCACATCTCCATCAACGGAATTGCAGCGGGGCTGCGCAATACGGGCTGATCTGCGGGCACAGCGGTCCGAACACCCACTTTCCAGCCTGCTGCTATCGCGGGCACCCACAACAAAAAGGGCTCCCAATGGGAGCCCAGTTTGTTTGGCCAGTGTGGAACTGTGTGTCAAAAACACCTCCCATGGCAGCAGCATCCGCACCGCGCGAAGTGCCACCACCATGGGAAGTCCCGCAAGTGCGTCAATCGGTCATGCGATTACATGGCGCTGAATTCGCCCGAAGGGATCTGGCCGGTGCGCAGAGCTTCGGCAGCCTGGGCACGCACGGCAGCACGGTCAGCGGTGGATTTATAGGTCACCACACGCGAGCCAGCAGGCTCGATGCTGCGTGTTTGTGCCACGGTAGCGGCTTCGGCAGCCACTTCAGCGCGGGTGCGGTTCGTGTCGAACTTCAGGGCAAATTGCGAGCCATCGGCTTCATCGGCATGGGC
>NZ_JBWKYJ010000128.1:0-5500 GCF_059423685.1 Acidovorax sp. GW460-11-11-14-LB4
CCCCACAGCCCCCGCCCCGCTGGTCGTGCCCCACAGCCTGACGGAAGACGCCGTGGCCATCTTCACCGGGGTGCTTCTGATCTCGGTGGGGGTGGCGTTTTTCACCAGCGCGGGGTTGCTCACGGGTGGCACGGCAGGGCTGGCGTTTTTGCTGCACTACGCCACGGGCATCGGCTTTGGCAAGATCTTCTTTGTGCTCAACCTGCCGTTTTACTGGCTGGCGCTGCGCAAGCTGGGCCGGGCCTTCACCGTCAAGACTTTCATCGCGGTGCTGCTGTTGTCGCTGCTGACCGAGCTGCAGTCGCAACTGCTGCAATTCGCGCAGTTGCAGCCGCTGTATGCCGCCATTGCGGGCGGGCTGATCACCGGCACGGGGTTTCTGGTGCTGTTCCGCCACCGCTGCAGCCTGGGCGGCGTGGGCATTGCGGCGCTGTACCTGCAGGACCGCTACGGCTGGCGCGCAGGCAAGGTGCAGATGGCGGTGGACTGCTGCATCGTGCTGCTGGCCCTGTGGACGGTGGAGCCCGTGCGCGTGGCCTGGTCCATTGCGGGCGCCGTGGCGCTCAACCTGGTGCTGGCCATGAACCACCGGCCGGGCCGCTACATGGCGGTGTAGGTTTCGGCCAAGGGCGGTTGAGCGCCCTGCAGAGACACACTTTCTACGTGGACACCTGCCAGCCCAGCCCACTGTGCAGCCGGTGCTCCAGCACCTCGATGGGCACCGGGCGGCTGAACAGGTAGCCCTGCCACAGCGTACAGCCGTGGCGCTCCAGAAACGCGCGCTGCGCCTCGGTCTCCACCCCCTCGGCAATCACGTCGATGCCCAGGCTCTGCGCCATGCCGATGATGGTCTGCACGATGAGCGCGTCGGTGTGCTGGATGCCAATGTTGCGCACAAAGCTCTGGTCGATCTTGAGCTGGTCCAGCGGCAGCCGCGTGAGGTACGACAGCGACGACTGGCCGGTGCCAAAGTCATCCATCGAAAAGCGCAGGCCCAGCGCGCGCAGTGCATTCATCTTGGCGATGGTGTCGTCCACGTTGTCCAGCGCCAGGCTCTCGGTCAGCTCCAGCTTCAGGCGGTCGGGTCGCGCGCCGGTCTGCCGCAGCACGGCCACCACCTGCTCCATGAAGTCGGCCTGGCGGAACTGGCGCGCGCTCACGTTCACCGCCAGTTGCAGGTCGGCCGTGGCAGGGTCGTCCTGCCAGCGGCGCAGCTGGCTGCAGGCGGTCTGCAGCACCCACAGGCCGATGGGCAGGATCAGCCCGGTCTCTTCGGCCAGCGGGATGAACTCGAACGGCGGCACCATGCCGCGCGCCGGGTGGTTCCAGCGGATCAGTACCTCGGCCCCCACCACATGCTTGCCGCAGCCCACCTGCACCTGGTAGTGCAGTGTGAACTGGCCCTGTTCCAGGGCCGTGCGCAGGTCGTTCTCCAGCGCCGCACGGGCGGTGACAGCGGCCTGCATGCGCGGGTCAAAAAAGCGGATACCGTTGCGCCCTGCGGTCTTGGCGGCGTACATGGCCAGGTCGGCGTGCTTGACCACATCTTCCACCGTCTGTCCCTGGCCGCTGAACAGGACTGCGCCCACACTGGTGGTGCTGTGCACATGGTGCGATGCGAGCTGGTAGGGCTGGTTGAGCGCGGCCAGAATCTTTTCGCCCACCGCCTGCGCCTGCTCGGCAGCGTCGGTGGCGAGGGCGCCCAGGTCTTCCAGCAGCACCAGAAACTCGTCGCCGCCCAGCCGTGCCACGGTGTCGCCCTCTCGCACGCAGGCCGTGAGCCGCTGGGCCACCTGCTGCAGCAGCACGTCGCCCATGTCGTGGCCCAGGGTGTCGTTCAGGGTCTTGAAGTGGTCCAGGTCCAGGCACAGCAGGGCCCCTTGCAGGCCCGCGCGCGCACTGGTGGCAAACGCCTGTTGCAGGCGGTCCATCATCAGGCGGCGGTTGGGCAGGTGGGTGAGCGGGTCGTAGAACGCCAGGTGCTCGATCTCCCGCGCCGCCGCCGCGCGCTGGGTGATGTCGCTGAGGGTGGCGACATAGTGCGTCAGCACCCCGTGCTGGTCCGTCACGGCGGTGATGGCCATGAAGTGCAGGTTCACCTCGCCGCTCTTGCAGCGGTTCCACAGCTCGCCCTTCCACTCGCCGGTGCTGGCCAGGCTGGCCCACATGGCATCAAAAAACGCCTTGTCATGGTGGCCCGAGGCCAGCAGGCTGGTGCGGCGGCCCACCACCTCGTCGGCGCCGTAGCCGGTGATGCGGCTGAACGCGCGGTTGGTGCGCAGGATGAGGGTGCCCGCGTCGGTAACGATCATGCCCTCCTGCGACTCGAACGCAATGGCGGCGATGCGCAACTCGTTCTCGTCGCGTTTGCGGGCGGAGATGTCCTTGCCCACGCCCCGATAGCCACAAAACACACCGTCTTCATCAAACACGGGCGTGCCGCTGATGGACACCCAGTACGAGCAGCCCTGCTGGTCGCGGCGCTCGAACTCGAAGTCGCGGAACTCCTGGTGGCGCTCCAGCAGCGCGCGGTGCTCTTCCCACAGCGCGTCGCTCATGCCCGGTGCAGCCAGCTCCCAGCGCGTCTTGCCCATGTGCAGCGCGGCCTCCTGCACCAGCCGGTCATCGGCCCGGCCTTCCACATGCGTGAGGCGAAACTGCGCGTCCTGCTCCCAGTACCAGTCGGACGACAACGCGGTGAGGGTGCGAAAACGCGCCTCGTTGTCCTCCAGCTTGCGGCGCACGCGGTAGGACTCGCTCACGTCGCTGAACACCAGCACCACCCCCACGATCTGCCCCTGGGAGTTGCGAATGGGAGCGGCGCTATCGGCAATGTGGTACTCGGCGCCATGCCGGGCCTGCAGGGTGGTGTGGTTGCTCAATGCCACCACCTGGCCCCGGTCCATCACCAGCTGCACCGGGTCCACCTGCGGCTCGCGGGTACCGGTGTTGATGATGCGGAACACCTCGGGCAACGGCTGGCCCATGGCCTGTGCCAACGGCCAGCCTGTCAGGCGCTCGGCCACCACATTCATGCGGGTGATGCGGCCTTGCGCATCGGTGGCGATCACGCCATCGCCGATGGAAAGCAGCGTGATGGCCAGGTTTTCTTCGCTCTGGCGCAGTTCGGCCTCGGCTTTCTGTCGCGTCAGCGCCATGCGGTCAAACCGGCGGCCCAGCTCGGTCAGCTCCTGCAGACCCGTGGCGGGCACGCGCGACACATAGCGCCCCTCGGCCAGCTCGTCCGTGGCGTGCAGCAGGCGCCGCAGGGGCCGCATCACGCCGCGCCGCACACCCACCTGCGCCACGGCAAAGGACAGCACCAGGCCACCCAGCAAGAACGCCATCTCGGTCCACATGCGGCGGTTGGCCGCGGCGTACAGGTTGTCCAGCGGCACGGCCAGGCTCATGGTGGCCACGGGCTTACCGCCCGCCTCGATGAGTGGCTGGAACACCACCAGCTCAGGGTTGCCATCTGCGCGCGTGCGCTGGCGCTGCCCCTGCGGGGTCTGCAGCACCAGGGCGCGGAACTCGGCATCGGCAAATGGAGCCCCCAGCTCGCTGGCATCGGGCGGGTAGCGCGCTAACACACGGCCGTCGGGGTCGGACACGCGGGCCACCGCGCCGTCCGGCAGCCCCAGGTCGGTAAGCCGCAGGCTCCACCACTCCAGCGACACCACCGCCACGGCGGCCCCCACCACGTCTTGCGTGCCCGGTGGAATTACCGGGTAGGCAAAGTTGACACTGGCCACCTGGGCAGCGCGGTCTACCTGGAAGCTGCCCACCGCAAAGTCCCGCCCAGAGATCGTCTGCTGAAAATACGGGCGGTTGGCCACATTGACGGGCGCCTTCAGCGGCCGCGCATTGCACAGCAGCTCACCATCCGCCCGTGGCACGCCAATGTTGACGTAGGTGGTGTTGAGCGACAGCACTTCGGCCAGGTAGCGCCCGCACTGGGGGGCGGCGGGGTCGTGCACCTGCGGCATGGCGGCCAGCTGCTGCAGAAACCGGCGGGTGTTCTGAATCAGCCGTTGCTGGGTGCCGGCCACCGACTGCAGGGTCTGCAGCGCACGCTCTTCGGCGGCGGCGATCGCGTCTGTGCGGTGGGTCCGTGCCTGGTACACCACCAGCAGCACCGCCGGCAGCGTGGCCCACAGCACCAGCCAGCGAATCCGCGCGGACAAGGTGCTCCACATTCCAGCGACCCATGGGGGCATACCGACCTTTCTGTGCAAGAGAAAGACGCTTGGAAACACAGTGGCCGGGACCTGCGAAAAAATGGACAGGTGAGAACCGACGTGTTTCATCACATGGTACTGCCCATGTTCCAAAAAGGCATGCACGATTTGCGCGGGTTTGCCCTCACGGTCCTTGGCCGGTTGCCCCGGCGCGCCGGGCCAGAAAAGGGCGTGCCTGTGGAACCTTGGGCCGCCCCGCCGTATCATTGAAGCATGCGTCGCGGCTTTTTCTTCCTGCTGATGGTGGTGCTGGTCCTTCGGGGCCTGACAGGCACGGCCATGGCGGCGGGCATTGTGGCGCCGCTGCTGCCCGCAGGCCCGGCGCAGCACACGGTGGTCCATCAGCCCATGGCGGAAGGCATGGGCCACGACCACAGCCACCCCCACGATCAGTCCGTAATCCTTGCCCAGGCCGAGGCCGCCGACGCCCATGCGCACCATGGCAGCCCGGCTGCCGAACCCGCCCTCGACCACAGTGCCAGCCATGCTGCAGCGTGCCAGGACCACGGCACGGGCTGCCCGACTCACAGCGACCACGACCACCACAGTGCCAGTTGCTCGGCCTGCGAAATTTGCCATTCGGCCATGCTGGGCCTGCCCGCATCGCTGACCCCCGCCCCCCTGCCCGCCGGAGCCCTGCTGCCCCTGGCCTCCGCGCAGTTTGACAGCGCCCCCGCAGCGCTGGCCATCAAACCACCCATCGCCTGACCTCCGACGCCCGAAGTGCGTCTGCCACGGCCTGATTGACCCCGCACCACGGGGCCCATCGGGCGGCAGCGCCGTGTTTTTTCGTTCGTTGTCTGGAGATCGCCATGCGCGCCCCTGCTATTTTTCTCTCCTCGCCGTCGCCCGGGCCATCGTGGTCGATGCGACTGGCTTGTCTCGCCCTGTTGTCGCCCTTGCTGGCGCAAGCCCAGGGCCCAGCTTCACCCGACGCCACCCGCGCCGATGCGCCGACGGCCCCCTTGCCCTACACGGCCATGCCACCGCAGCCCCCGCTGGTGGACGCCTTGCCCACTCCCCAGGCCTGGCGCCAGGCACACGAGGCCGTGGGCGCGTTCCCGCGCGGCCATGCGGACATCGTGGCCTGGGAGGCGCAGCGCGGTTCCGCACCGCCCCCCGCGCCCGCAGCCTCCGCAGCAGCCCCCATGCCACACCACCACCAGGGCATGCAACACGGCATGCCCCATGGAAAGCCGCCTGGCACAGCCCATGAGATGCACCACGGCAGCGCAGGGAGTGCCCACCCCGCCCCCCCCCCC
>NZ_JBWKYJ010000129.1:0-5264 GCF_059423685.1 Acidovorax sp. GW460-11-11-14-LB4
CATGGCGGGGTGGCAGGGCCGGGGTGCAGGCGCGCACGCGGCCGGGTGCCGTGGGGTGCGCTGGCCTGCAGGGCGTCAGATCAGCCGGTCGGTATGGTTGGTGATCTTCTTGAGTGGCTTGCTGCGCGCCGGGCTGACCATGATCGGCACCTCGGTAGCGCCGCCGGTCCAGGCGGGGTCCTCGATGCTGTCGAACACCTGGCGCAGCTTTTGTCCCCAGCTGTCGTGCAGCATCCGAAAGTACGGGTTGTTCTCGTCGATGCAGATGACCTTGTCGGTGGCAAAGCGGTCCACCTCGTACACCACCAGGTCCAGCGGCAGGCCCACCGACAGGTTGGACTTGAGCGTGCTGTCCATCGACACCAGCGCGCACTTGGCAGCCTCGTCCAGTGGGGTCTCGGGCGTGAGCACGCGGTCGAGCACGGGTTTGCCGTATTTGGATTCGCCAACCTGGAAGTACGGTGTTTCGGATGTGGCCTCGATGAAGTTGCCTGCCGAGTACACCTGGAACAGGCGCATGCCCTCGCCCTTGATCTGGCCGCCAAACACCATGGACACATTGAAGTCCACGCCAGAGCGCTTGAGGGCTGCGCCGTCGCGCTCGTGCACGTGGCGCACGGCGGCGCCGAGCACGCGGGCGGCGTCGAACATGCTTTTGGCATTCCAGATGGTGATGGCTTCGCCCGACTCGCCGTCCTTGATCTGCTCGGTCTGCAAGATCTCTCGCACCGATTGCGAGATGGACAGGTTGCCCGCCGACAGCAGCACCATGAAGCGGTCACCCGCCTTCTCGTAGACCATCATCTTGCGAAATGAGCTGATCTGGTCCAGGCCGGCATTGGTGCGGGAATCG
The DNA here is from genome assembly GCF_059423685.1 of Acidovorax sp. GW460-11-11-14-LB4. Lineage (NCBI taxonomy): Bacteria > Pseudomonadati > Pseudomonadota > Betaproteobacteria > Burkholderiales > Comamonadaceae > Acidovorax > Acidovorax sp. GW460-11-11-14-LB4. The sequence goes on from NZ_JBWKYJ010000129.1 coordinate 854, forward strand.
GACAGGAAAACCAGCCCGGCGTTGAGTTTGATGGCGACGCAGTACGTCATGGAGCAATGGGGGTTGTTGTTTGGAGGTAACCCGCGAGTTTAGTCGCCTGTGGCATGGGCGGCCTGTGTGCCCTGCAGGCGGCCCCCAGCTGTTGCGGGGTGCGGATACTCAAAATTGATAGCAATCAGGGCATGTAGCACTAGCGCCTGATGCCCCTGGGACTCAAAAATGCGCTGGCGGTGTGCCCTGAGCCCGGTCAGCAGCCTGCAGCGCAGCCGGGGTGGGCGTCGCTTCAGCCTGCCATCTTCTTGAGCTGGTACAGCGCATCCAGCGCTTCGCGCGGGCTCAGGGCGTCGGGGTTGATGCCGGCCAGCGCGGCCTCGATAGGGCTGGCGCCTGCGCTCTCGGGCACCTCGGGCGCGGCGAACAGGTCCACTTGCAACTCATCCTCACCCGCGCGCTCTTCGAGCGCGGCCAGCGCATGGCGGGCGTGGTGCAGCACGGGCGAGGGCATGCCCGCCAGCTTGGCCACCTGAATCCCGTAGCTGCGACTGGCCGGGCCGGGTTGGATCTCGTGCAGGAAGACGATGTCGGTCCCGGACTCGGTGGCGCTCACATGCATGTTGATCGCGTGGCGCGCTTTTGCTGGCAGCTCGGTCAGCTCGAAGTAGTGCGTGGCAAACAGCGTGAAGGCGCGCGTCCTGTCGTGCAGGTGGGTGGCAATGCCGCTGGCCAGCGCCAGGCCGTCGAACGTGCTGGTGCCCCGGCCGATCTCGTCCATCAGCACCAGGCTGTGGGGCGTGGCGGCGTGCAATATCTGCGCAGCCTCGGTCATCTCCAGCATGAAGGTGGACTGCGCGTTGGCCAGATCGTCGGCCGCGCCGATGCGGGTGTGGATGGCGTCGATGGGCCCCAGGCGGCAACTGGCGGCTGGCACATGGCTGCCCATGCTGGCGAGCAGCACGATGAGCGCGACCTGGCGCATGTAGGTCGATTTACCGCCCATGTTGGGGCCGGTGATGACCTGCATGCGCGTGTTGGCGTTGAGCCGCGTGTGGTTGGCAATGAAGCTGCCGCTCGATGTCTCGGCCAGTCGCGCCTCCACCACCGGGTGGCGTCCGCCTTCAATCTCGATGCAGGGCTCGGGCACAAACTGCGGCGCGCACCAGTTCAGGGTGAGGGATCGCTCAGCCAGCGTGCACAGCACATCGAGCGTGGCCAGCGCCTGCGCCAGCCGGGTCAGCTGCGGAATGTGGGGCTGCAGCTGGTCCAGGATCTGCTCGTACAGCCATTTCTCGCGGGCCAGGGCGCGCTCGTTAGCCGACAGGGCCTTGTCTTCAAACGCCTTGAGTTCGGGTGTGATGAAGCGCTCGGCGTTCTTCAGCGTCTGGCGGCGGCGGTAGTCATCGGGCACCTTCTCGACATGGCTGCTGGTGACTTCGATGTAGAAGCCGTGCACCTTGTTGAACTGCACGCGCAGGTTGGGGATGCCGGTGCGGGCTTTCTCGCGGGTTTCCAGGTCCAGCAGGAAGGCGTCACAGTTGGTCTGGATGGCGCGCAGCTCGTCCAGCTCGGTGTCAAAGCCGTTGGCGATCACGCCGCCGTCGCGCACCAGGGCGGCGGGCTCTTCGGCAATCGCGGTCTGCAGCAGTGCCATGCAACCCTCGGGTGGTTGCAGATGGCTGAAAATTTGCATCAAGAAGGGCTCTGGTGCCCGTCCATTCAGCGCAAGCAGCTCTGACTTTTGTAGCGTTTTGCCCAGCGCGACCAGCTCGCGCGGGCGCACCTGGCGCAGCGCAATGCGGGCGGTGATGCGTTCCACATCACTCACGCCCTTGAGTTCGCCGCGCAGCGTGGACCAGGGGCCGGCACCGCCGCCTGCACCGCCCGCGCCCCGCAAGGCCGTGGTGGCCGAGAGGCGCTGGCGTGCCTCGGCGCGGTCGCGGCGCGGCTCCAGCAGCCAGGTCTTGAGCAGTCGGCTGCCCATGCCGGTCATGCAGGTGTCGAGCAGCGAGAACAGCGTGGGCGCGTCGTCACCACGCAGGGTCTTGACCAGCTCCAGGTTGCGGCGCGTGGTGGTGGGCAGGTCGATGAGGTCGTCGTTGCGCTGCACCTGCACGCTGTGCACGTGGGTGAGTGTGCGGCCCTGCGTGTGTTCGGCATAGGTCAGCAGCCCGGCGGCGGCGGCGTGGGCCTCGCCCAGGTCTTGCGCACCCCAGGCCTGCAGGCTGGCGGCACCCAGGTTTTCGAGCAGCTTGCGCTCGCCCAGGGCACTGTCGAACTGCCAGTCGGGCCGCAGACTAATGGGGCAGGTGAAGGCGCCGCCCTGGCGCAGCACCTGCAGTTGTTGTTCAAAGCGCTCGGTCACGCCTGCGCTGTAGATCAGTTCGCTGGGCGCCACGCGGGCCAGCCAGGCGCCCAGTTCGTCGTGCGCACATTCGGCCAGGTACACGCGGCCCTGCGTCACGCTGAGCCACGCCAAACCACAGCGCGCGCGGGGCGCCTGGTGCACGGCCATCAGCAGCGATTCGGATTTGTCGGACAGCAGTTCAGTGTCGGTCAGCGTGCCGGGTGTGACCACGCGCACCACCTTGCGCTCCACCGGGCCCTTGTTGGCGCCCACTTCGCCCACCTGCTCGGCAATCGCCACCGACTCGCCCATCTTGATCAGGCGCGCCAGATAGTTCTCCAGAGCGTGGAAGGGCACACCGGCCATCACCACCGGCTGGCCGCCCGACTGGCCGCGCTGTGTGAGTGTGATGTCGAGCAGGCGCGCGGCCTTCTCGGCATCCTGCCAGAAGACCTCGTAGAAGTCGCCCATGCGGTAGAACAGAAGCGTCTCGGGGTACCCGGCCTTGAGGGCCAGGTACTGCTGCATCATGGGTGTGTGGTGTTCGAGCGTGTCGGACATGCAGGGGGTGGCAGGAATGAGGCGTGGACTGTAGCAGTTCGATCATCGGGTTTCCCCCTGGGCAATTCCACTGCGTTCTGCCAAGATGTTACGTTTTGACATACTCTTGGCTGTATGCTGGCAGCTTGACCCTGAACGGAGCCACCCTCCGTCGAGAGTTGGTGTTTCAACCCCAGGATTCAGAGGCTTCAGAGCGACCGTGATTTCGTCCGAACTGTTGACCGACCTCCTCGCCCCTACCGGGGAAGGCCTCATCGAGCCCATGGCGCAGGCGCGCCTTCAAGCGCTGGTGGACGCGGTGCCGGTGGCGCTCATGGAGTTTCGTTTGCAAGACGGCCGCCTGCTGCTGCTGGCCGCCAACGCTGCGGCACGGCGCATGCCAGGGCTGGGGGCGGTACGGCATCCGGGCGTGGATGCGTCCGAGGTGTTTGACCTGCTGGCCAACACGCCGCTGCTGGACCAGTTGCTCGGCGTGGTGCGCGTGGGGGCTCCGCTGGAGTGCCGCCAGGTGGTGCGCGAGCCCGGTCGGCTGTTGCTGGCCTGGGACTTGTCGGCCCGCCGCGTGACCAATGACTGCATTGTGGTCACGGTGCGCGATGCCTCTGAAGCCGAGAATCTGCGGGTATCACTGGCCGCATCCGAGCGTGCGCTGGAAGAAGTGCGGCGCGAGTTGCGCGAGCAGACCGACGTGTTCAACACCATGGAGAGCCTGGCGCGCACTGGCCACTGGCGGCGCATTGAAGACCCGGGCGAAACGGTGCTGCTCTGGTCGCCAGGGCTGTGCAACATCGCCGGGTTTGAGCAGCAGGAATGGGTGGACCCCGAGCGCGCGGTGAGTGGCATCCTGCCGGAAGACCGGCACGTGTTCGACAAGATCCGAGAACGGGGATCTGGCCTGGATGTGGAGTACCGCTGGCGACGGCCAGATGGCGAGGTGCGCTGGATGCGTTCGCGGGTTCAACGCACGCTGCCGCGCGATGGCGTGCAGGTCGTCATGGGGGTGGTGCAGGATGTGACGGACGAGCACCGCGCTGCGGAGCAATTGCGCGAACAACTCTTGTTCATTCAGCGCATTGCCAGCCGCATCCCCGGCTTCATCTACGAATACCGGCTGCATACCGATGGTGGCACCAGCGTGCAGTACATCAGCGATGCCGTGCGCGAATTCATGGGCGTGGAACCACACGAGGTCACGGCCGACCACGGCGTGCTCATGCACCGTGTGGTGCCCGAAGACCTGCCGCTGGTGCAGCGCTCGGCCATGATGTCGGTACGCAAGCTGGTGCCCTGGCAGTGCGAATACCGTGTGCGGATGAATGACGGGAGCGTGCGCTGGCACATGACCAACGCCATTCCACACCGCGAGGCCGATGGCTCGGTGGTGTCCCATGGCTTCACCATGGACATCACCGATCGCAAGCTGGCAGAACAAGAGATCGAACGCCTGGCGTTCTACGACGCGCTCACCGGCCTGCCCAACCGCCGCCTGCTGCTGGACCGCCTGCAACG
>NZ_JBWKYJ010000131.1:0-4508 GCF_059423685.1 Acidovorax sp. GW460-11-11-14-LB4
GTGGTTGCCTTGTGGGGGCATGGTGGGGCTCCTCTCTGAGGGTGGGTAGGTGCTCTGGCCCGGTGCAGGTGCAGCGGGCACGGTGGGGCACGGTCACTGTAGAGAGGGGCTGCTGACAACGGCCTGGCAGCAAATGTCAGGCCGGGGTCAGCCCGGGCTACGGGCACCGGCCTGCAGGGCCTGCACGGCAGCTACCAGCACGCCGGTGGCTTCTTCGGCGCTGAGCAGTCCGGCGCTCACGAATGCGCCGTTCACCACCACCGCAAGCTGGGCGGCCAGTTGCTCCGGGTGGGGGGCCTTCAACCGCACCGCGACCTCGTGCAGGCGCCCCCGCAACGCCTGCATGTGCCGCCGCGCCACGTGCCGTGCAGGGTGGTCCTGCTCGGCAAATTCAGCGGCCACGTTGATCTGGGGGCAGCCCCGGTAGTTGGAGCGGGCCAGGCGCTCACCAATCCAGCGCATGTGGGCCTCCAGTTCCCCGGCGGGGTCGTCGGCGAACTGGGCCGCCACGCTGTCCCATTGGTCCCAGAACTCGACGTCTTCCCGCTCCAGGAAGGCCACGATGAGGTCGTCCTTGGTGGGGAAGTAGCGGTACAGGCTCGTCTTGGCCACGGCGGCTTCCAGCACGACCAGGTCCACGCCCACGGCGCGCACGCCGCGTTCATAGAACAGCCGGGACGCGGTGTCGAGGATGCGGCTGCGGACATCGGCGGCAGGCTCGGCCACAGCGGCCGGGCCGCTGGTGGGGGAGAGGTCTCTTGTGGAACGGGAATTTGTGGTGCGCATGCTTGACATGATACAGACCTGTCTGTAATCTTCAAAAAACAGACAGGTCTGTATCGTTAAATTTCAACCACCCGCCCAACGCAAAGGATGACCATGAACCCGCCGCAACACCGCCCCATCGCCGTTTACGGCGCCACCGGCCACACCGGCCAATTTGTCGTGCAGGACGCACAGCGCCGCGGGCTGCCCGTGGTGGCCGTGGGGCGCAGCGCCGCCCGGCTGGACGAGGTGTTTGCGCCAGGCGTGACCCGGCGCATCGCCGATCTGGCCGACCCCACCAGTCTGGAACAGGCGTTTGCCGGCTGCGCCGTGGTCATCAACTGCGCGGGCCCCTTTCTCGACACGGCTGCCCCGGTGGCGCAGGCCGCGCTGCGGGCAGGCTGCCACTACATCGATGTGACGGCCGAGCAGGCGAGTGCGCAGGCCAGCCTGGCCGATTTCGATGCGCCGGCCCGCGCTGCGGGCAAGGTGGTGATTCCGGCCGCCGCCTTCTATGGCGGTCTGGCCGACCTGCTGGCCAGCGCGCTGGCAAGGGCCGGCACCATCGACGAGATCACTGTGGCGATCGGGCTGGACCGCTGGTGGCCCACCGCCGGCACGCGCAAGACAGGCGAGCGCAACACCGTGCCGCGCCAGGTGGTGGCCCACGGGCGCCTGGTGCCGCTGGTGCCTTCCGAGCACGTGCCGGACTGGGCGTTTGCCGCGCCCCTGGGCAGCCATGCCATGGTGGAGATCCCGTTCAGCGAGGTCATCACCATCGCCCACCACCTGCCTGTGGGCCACATCCGCTCGCTGCTCAACCGCTCGGCGCTGCAGGACATCCGCGACAGCGGCACCCCGCCGCCCACGGCCACGGACGACAGCGGACGCTCTGCGCAGCGCTTCGAGCTCATGGTGCAACTGGTGCAAGGTGGCCAGACCCGCACCGCCGGCGTGCGCGGGCAGGACATCTATGCCGTGACGGCGCCCATCGTGGTCGAGGTGGCCCAGCGCCTGCTGGCGCCTGCCTACGCCCACAGCGGCGCACTGGCCGTGGCGCAGGCGGTGGACCCGGTGGACATGTTGCGCGCGTTGCACGGCACGGCGCTGGAGGTGTTCGGGGACGCCTTGCCCGGCTGATGCCCAGGGGCGCTCAGGGCAGCTGCACCGTCTCCGCCAGATGCCCGTACACCGCTGCAATGCGCCGCAGGTGCCGCGACTCCGGGTGGGTCAGCAGCCACAGCTCGGTCTCGCCGTCGGCCAGCGCGCCCGTGAGCGGGCGCAGGTCGCTGCGGCCCTGGGCCAGAAAGAGGGGCAGCACCCCCACGCCCATGCCCAGGGCCACCAGTTCCATCACGGTGAGCAGGCTGTTGACGCGGTAGGTGGGCTGTGCCCTGGGGTATTGCTTCTTGCGCCAGCGCACCGAGGGGTGGTCGGGCAGGGCGTCGTCGGGCGCAATCCAGGCGGCGCGGCCCGCCTCCACATCCGACAGTGCCAGGGTGCTGGCGGTGCCTGCGTACAGGGCCGAGCGGATCATGCCCAGCTGCCGCCCCACCAGGTGCTGTGGCGGGCGCTTGGTCGCGCGCACCGCGATGTCGGTGTCGCGCCGCGTCAGGCTCACCAGCTCGTTGCCGGCGTGCAGCTCGTACACCAGGGCCGGGTGCCGGGGCTGCAGCATTTGCAGGGCCGGGGCGATGAGGCCGTGCAGGATGGTGTCGGTGGTGGAGATGCGCACCGTGCCCGACACCTGTTCGGGCTGCGCCTGTGCGGCAGAGCGCGCGGCCTCCAGGGCGGCTTCCACCCGCTCGGCCTGTTCGGCCAATGCCTGGGCCAGTTCCGAGGGGCGGTAGCCAGCGCGCGACCGGTCGAACAGCGACTGGCCCAGCCCCCGTTCGATGCGCTGGATGGCGCGGAACACCGTGGACGCATCCACACCCAGCCGCTCACCGGCGGCCGCCAGGGTGCCGGTGCGCACCATGGCCAGCAGCACTTCCAGCTCGGCCGCGCCCAGTTGGTATTGCGCTGATGCAACGGTTGATTTCATGGGTGCTTATTTTGTTTGCGTTATTGCAAGCATAGATTCTGCCTGTCGCCGGGCCTTGCCGTGTACCGATGGGTTTCTGTGGCTGCCAAGGGGCGACATATTCCAACCGTTTTTACAGAAAGCCCCGTTCCCATGAAGCTCTACTACGCCCCCGGTGCCTGCTCGCTCGCCGTCCACATTGCCCTGCGCGAGGTCGGCGTTGCGTTCGATCTGGTCAAGGTGGACCTGGTGCGCCACACCACCGAGACCGGCGCCAACTACCTCAACATCTCCCCGCGCGGCTATGTGCCCCTGCTGGAGCTGGCCGACCAGTCGCGCCACACCGAAGCAGCGGCGCTGCTGCAGTACGTGGCCGACCTGGACCCGGCGCGCGCACTCATCGGCCAGCCCGGCTCCAGCGAGCGGCTGTCCGTGCTGGAATGGCTCACCTTCGTCAGCACCGAACTGCACAAGGGCTTCAGCCCCTGGCTATGGCACAAGGAGACGGCCGACTCCACGCGCCAGGCCGTCAAGGCCAAGCTGGCCGTGCGTTTTGCCGAGATGGAGGCCGTGCTGTCGCGCAGCGACTTTCTGGCAGGCGGCTACAGCGTGGCCGATGCGTATGGCTTCACCATCGTCAACTGGTCCCACCTGCTGGGCATCCCGCTCACTGCCTACCCGCACCTGCAGGCCTGGATGGCACGCGTGGCGGCCCGCCCGCAGGTGCAGGCTGCGCTGCGGGCTGAGGGGTTGCTGTCGTGATGGCCCAGACCACAGCGCCCGCAGCGGCGCCCGCTGCGCTCACTCTGGTCTCGCACGCGCTGTGCCCCTATGTGCAGCGCGTGGCCATCGTGCTGCACGAAAAGGGCCTGGCGTTCGAGCGCCGCACCATCGACCTGGCCCGCAAGCCCGACTGGTTCCTGGCAATCTCGCCGCTGGGCAAGACCCCGGTCCTGCAGGTGCGCGGCCAGAGCCTGTTCGAGTCGGCCGTGATCTGCGAATACCTGGACGAGGTGGCCATGCCCGTGTTGCACCCGCCAGATCCGCTGCAGCGCGCACGCCACCGGGCGTGGATGGAGTTTGGCTCTGCGGTGCTGAACACCATCGGCGGCTTCTACGCCGCGGCGGATGAGGCCACGCTGCAGGCCCGCGCGCAGGACCTGCGCAGCCGCTTCGTGCAGATCGAAGAGGCCCTGGGCCAGCGCAGCGTGCCGGGGCCGTACTTTGCCGGGCCGGACTTTGGCATGGTGGATGCGGTGTTTGGCCCGGTGTTCCGGTACTTCGACGTCATCGATACCTTGCCGGGCGTGGATGGCCTGGGGCTCTGGCACGGCTTGCCGCTGGTGCAGCAGTGGCGGGCTGCGCTGGCGGCACGCCCTTCGGTGCAGCAGGCCGTGGGTGCGGACTATGCCGAGGGCTTGCGGGCCTTTTTGCGCGCGCGTGGGTCAGCCCTGTCGCGGCGCATGCAGGCGGTGGCCGCGTAGACCCCGCACGCCTGCCAGCTCAATCCGCCCAGGTGCCCGGCGCCAGCCCGTCCAGCGTGTACGGCCCGATGGCCGCGCGGATGAGCCGCAGCGTGGGGTGGCCCACGGCGGCCGTCATGCGGCGCACCTGGCGGTTGCGGCCTTCGCGGATGATGAGTTCGATCCAGGTGGTGGGGATGGCCTTGCGCTCGCGGATGGGCGGGGTGCGGTCCCACACCGCAGGGGCGGGCTCCAGC
>NZ_JBWKYJ010000132.1:0-4353 GCF_059423685.1 Acidovorax sp. GW460-11-11-14-LB4
GTCGCCCTTTCTTTGGTGACTTTCTTTCGGCGACGCGAAAGAAAGTTACTCGCACGCCGGGCGACTCCCGGCCTCCGCCCTCAACCTAGGCATGCCGTCAACCAGGCACGTAGCCCTTTGCACGGACGGAGAATGCTTCAAAAAGCATAGCTACCAGCGCATATCCCACTAGCGCATCCAGCCAAAATCACCAAAAAAAGATCACATCACCCGCCCATACCACCACACCGACAACCCCGCCGCCACCAACGCCAGCACCGCCCCCAGCAACGCCAGCAAAGAAGAAATCTCCGTCTCCTTCTTCTCCACCGTCAGCCGCGAGCTCAGCGTCTCGTACACCTTCTTTAGGTCTGCTGCTGTCGCTGCATGAAAGTACTCGGCATTGGTCCGCGCGGCCACCGCCTTCAACGTTTCTTCATCCAGTCGCACGCGCATCGACCAGCCCTCAAAGCCAATGGTCTCGCCCTGCACCGTGCCCACCCCCACCGTGTACACACGCACCCCTCGGTCGGCCGCCCATTTGGCGGCTTCCAGCGGGTCCACGCCTGTGGTGCGCTGGCCGTCGGTCAGCATGATGATGGCGGCCGAGTTGTAAGAGCCCGGTGCCACTGGCGTGAAGGTCTTGGCGGGGTCCTGCTGCTTGCCCAGCTCTTCAATGGGCCTGGGGCGCATGGCCTGGCGGCCGCCCAGCGCGGCGATGTCGATGCCCGCGTCGGGGAAGATCGTGGCCAGCGACAGCATGATGCCGTTGCCCGTGGCCGTGCCGCGCTGCAGCTGGAAGCTGTCGATGGCTTTGACCAGGTCTTCACGGCTCTGGGTGGGCAGCTGGGCCAGCTGGGCGCTGCCCGCAAAGGCCACGATGCCCACACGCACATGGCGCGGCAGGTCGGCAATGAAGGCCTTGGCGGCGTTCTGGGCGGCGGTGATGCGGTCGGGCTCCACATCGGCGGCGCGCATGCTGCCCGACACGTCCATGGCCAGCATGATGGTCTGGTCTTGCGAGGGCAGGGTGATGACGGCCAGCGGGCGCGCGGCGGCCAGCAGCAGTGCCACCAGGGCCAGCAGAAACAGCGCGGGCGGGATGTGGCGGCGCAGATGCTGGCCGGGGCCCATGGCCTCGCGCACCAGGGACAGGCTGGAGTAGGTCAGCGCTGTCTTCTTGCGCCGGTGCAGCAGCCACCAGTACAGCAGTACCAAGAGGGGCACAGCCAGCAGCAGCCAGAGCAGGGTGGGCCAGAGAAAAACCATGGTGTGTGTCCTTGGTGGCGTGTGCGGCGGGTGATCAATCGATCGGTCAGGCGGCGGCAGCCGTTGCGGCAGGGCCTGCAGATGCCGATGCGGGGACGAGGGGGGTGCTGTGCGCCCGCACCCGGCGCTGGCGCAGGTCCATGAAGCGCAGCAGGGCGTCGACCAGGTCGTCGTCGGTGCACAGCTCCAGCGTGTCGGCACCTGCGCGCGTCAGGCCTTCACGCAGCGCGGCCTCGCGGTCGGCGGCCAGCTGGGCAAAGCGGCGGCGAAAGCCCGCGTCGTGCGTGTCCACCTGCAGTCGCTCGCCGCTTTCGGCATCGCGCAGCGTGACCAGGCCCACGTCGGGCAGCTCCAGCTCCAGCGGGTCGAGCAGGCGCACGGCCACCACGTCATGCCTCTGGGCCAGCTGGGCCAGGGGCTTTTCCCAGCCGGGTGCGCTGATGAAGTCGGACACCACAAACACGGTCGACCGGCGCTTGAGCGTGGCCAGGCCGGTCTGCAGCAGCCGGTGCAGTTCGGTGGCGCCGCCACCCGTCTTGTGCGGTGGCACCGGGGTTTTGGACGGCAGCAGTTTGTGCACCAGGTGCAGCACATGGGCGCGGCTGCTGCGCGGGGGCAGTACGGCATCCACTGCGCGTTCGGCCTTCGGACTGGCACCGCCGTAGAGCACGGCGCCCACACGGTTGCCGTGGCGGGTAAGCAGGCGCGAAAGCACGGCCACAAAGCCGGTCAGGATGTCGCGCTTGGCGTGGCCTGTGGGGCCGAAGCTGATGGACGGGCTCAGGTCCAGCAGGAACCAGGCCGACATTTCGCGGTCTTCGGTGAACACGCGCACATGGGGGGTGTTCAGCCGCGCGGTCACGTTCCAGTCGATGTGGCGTACGTCGTCGTGCGGCTGGTATTCGCGCAGGTCGGTCAGGTCCAGGCCGCTGCCGCGCATCAGCGTGCGGTAGTCGCCCTGCAGCAGGCCGTCCAGGCGGCGGATCACCTTCCACTCCAGCTCGCGCAGCAGCCGGTCGGCCTGCCCGGGCAGCGTGGGCAGGGTGTGGACCGTGGCGGATGGGACGGATGTGGCGGGCGGCTTGCTGGTCATGGCGGGTGGACTCAAGCGGCCTTTTGTTCGTGGTGCAAGGGGCGCGCCGGTGCCGGGATCTTGGCCATGATGCGCTGGATGAGCGCGTCGGCATCCAGCCCTTCAGACAGCGCCTCGTACGACAGCGCCACGCGGTGGCGCAGCACGTCGGCGGCCAGGTCCACCATGTCTTCCGGCAGCACATAGTTGCGCCCGCGCAGCATGGCCAGGGCCTGCGCGCCCTCGGCCAGGGCAATGGTGGCGCGCGGGCTGGCGCCGCAGCTGATGTAGCCGGCCAAGTCTTTCAGGCCATGGCGCGCAGGCTCGCGCGTGGCCGCCACCAGCTTCACGGCGTACTGCAGCATCGACGGATCTACATACACCGTGCGGCATTCGGCCTGCAATGCCGCCAGCTGCGCCGTGGTGGCCACGGGTAGCACCTGCACGGGCACATCGAGCGCGCGCTGGGCGATCACGAATTCTTCTTCCTCGGTGGGGTAGCCCAGCAGCACCTTCATCATGAAGCGGTCCACCTGCGCCTCGGGCAGCGCGTAGGTGCCTTCGGTCTCGATGGGGTTCTGGGTGGCCATCACCAGGAAGGGCTCGGGCACCTTGTGGGTTTCGCCCGCAATGGTCACCTGGCGCTCCTGCATCACCTCCAGCAGCGCGCTCTGCACCTTGGCGGGCGCGCGGTTGATTTCGTCGGCCAGCAGCAGGTGGGTAAAGACCGGGCCCAGCGTGGTGCTGAACTCGCCGGTTTTTTGGTTGTACATGCGCGTGCCCACCAGGTCGGCGGGCACCAGGTCGGGCGTGAACTGGATGCGCTTGAAGCTGCCCTGGATGGTGCTGGCGAGTGTTTTCACCGTCAGCGTCTTGGCCAGGCCGGGCACGCCTTCGACCAGCAGGTGGCCCTGGGCCAGCATGGCGACCATGACGCGCTCCAGAAAGCGGTCTTGCCCGACCACCACGCGTTTGACCTCGTAGAGCACCTGTTCCATCAGCGTGGCGGTGGTGGCGTTCGATGCATTGGGCGACGTGCTGGATGACATGGGGCTCCTTGCGATGGCGGTTAGGAAGGTGGTGATGGTGGGGCGGTGTGCGGTCAGAACGGGGGCATGCCCACGGCGGACGCCGCGTTTTCGATGGGCACTGCAAAGCCGATGCCGATGAAGGTGCGCGCCTGCGTGGGGTTGAGGATGGCGGTGACGATGCCCACCACCTCGCCGTCCATCGTCACCAGCGGGCCGCCAGAGTTGCCCGGGTTGGCGGCCGCGTCAAACTGGATCAGATTGCTGAGCTGGCGCTTGCCCTCGGGCGACGTGAATTCGCGCTGCAGGCCCGACACCACGCCCGCCGAGGCCGACGGGCCGATGCCAAAAGGAAAGCCGACGGCCACCACATGGTCGCCCGGGCGCAGGTTCTGGGTGGACCGCAGGGTGGCGGCCTCCAGGTCGTCGGGCAGCTTGTGGGCCTGCAGCACGGCCAGGTCGTTTTCGGGTTGCACGCCGGTGATGCTGGCCGTGGTTTCCAGTCCGTCGTGGAAGGTGATGCCGATGCGGTCTGAGCCTGCCACCACATGCAGGTTGGTCAGGATGACGCCTTTGTCCACGATGACCACGCCCGTGCCGATGCCGCGCTCGACCTCTTCCTTGCCGTTCTTGCTGCGCCCGTAGCCCACCACGCGCACCACCGAGGGGCCGATGCTCTCCACGGCACGCGCTGCGGCGGAGGGCGGGGTGGTGGTCTCCAGCGTGCGCAGCACCGCGGCGTCGATGTCGTCCTGGGTGATCTTGCGGGCGGGGCTGCGGGTGTTGTGCCAGGCGCTGGCTACCAGCAAGGCGGCCAACAGCACCACGATGGTCCACAGGGCAACCAGCTGGCGTTTGAATGCCCGGGAATTCGGGGGCGTGGCGGCTGCGGTGGCGGCGTTCATCGCTGGCGAATCATCTGCGGGCGGCGCCGTGGAGGCCACGGCTTCGGTGGCATCCACCGCCGCAGGCGTGCGGCTGCGGGCGGGGCGGGAGCTGCTGTAG
>NZ_JBWKYJ010000133.1:0-3685 GCF_059423685.1 Acidovorax sp. GW460-11-11-14-LB4
GTGACCGTGCAGGCGGTGGCGCATTCGATGACTGTTGGGTCAGCCACGTGGCATGGCCCGAAGAATTGCCTGCTGGCGAATGCGTGCCTGAGCGACCCGTTGCAGGGTGCTGGCACGGGCGCGGAGGCGGTCAGAGATGGCGACTGCTGCGCTATGCGCGAGGATGGCCAGCACGCCACCGACAAAGCCGCCGAGGATGGCGATCATCGCGACGCGCTGGGCGAATAGAGAGAGGTCAATTTCCATTTGCGCTCCGGGACCGAAATGCAATTTGCTGCGGTTGATAGGGTTGCCGCCTAGCGCCGTCAAAGGGGCACAGAGCGGTGCAATTCGCGAAGGTCCACGACTTGCGCACGGTGAAATGGCTCTGCGTGGTCTTCGATAAGCTGAGCGACTGTTTCGAGGTCTTCGACCGCTACGGCTTCGCGCAGCAACATGACCCATTCGGGCTGGCCGTCCTCATACGAGGGGGCGAGGAATGCGCCCGTGGTTGCCGACTGGATCACGTAGAACATCACTGCACCTTGGGAGCTGGCTTGGCCTGCTCAACGGGGCGGATATCGACCAAGACCATCTTGGTTCCGTCCTGCGCTGCAGCAGCCATTTCAAAGGTGGCAATGGCCTTGATGGGCAGGGCTGCGCCGAGGTGTGCCCACTTGTCAAACTCTTTGGCGTCGCCGAGCTTGAATGGACGAGTAGCGCGACCAATGGAGCGGCCTGCACTGTTTTCGGCGAGGTCGACTTCGCAGTGAAACACGGTGCTGCTGAATGCGCGGCCATCGATAGAGCCCGCGCTTTCCTTGACGCCGTGGACGATGACTTCGGACTTGAATTGCATGGTGATTTCCTTGGGCCTTGTTGAGGGTTATGCGATGACGTGGCCAGCGTCTGCGCCCTTGAAAACTCGTTTAGTTGCGCGTTGATAAACGCGGGCTATTTCGTCGCGTGAGAAGCGGCGAAGGCGACCGGGAAGGCTTGCGCCTTCTACGATTGCGGCGAACTCTTCGCCATCCATGAGGGTGAACATCAGAGCCAAGCTAGGGCCAGCCACATCACGGACCCAACGCTTGTTGCGGGTGACTTCGGATTCGATGGTTTCAGCAGCCAAGCGACCGTTGCAGGCCAAGCTGGCGGGATTCAGCTCGATCTGTTCGTCTGCCTCACGCAGCAGCGCGGCATGCCATGGGCTGGCCTCTGCGAAGAAGTCGGCAGGGCGACGCAGCATGTCCACATCGAGCACGCGAGCCTTGTTGCCCAAGCGAAGCTCTGCACGCATCCAACCGGATGCATCCTTGTCGCCGAAGAGCTGATGGCCTTTTTCGTAGATGTTGGTTTGCTTGCCAACTTCCTTGGAGCCGATGTAGAAGCTGCGACCCTTGCCGTTCATCCAGTCGCCGACCATGTTGCACTTGAGGCGCTTGCCGCCCGAGTCCATGAGGCCGCTTTCATAGTCGGCTTGGATACGCCGCATGCCGCCCGTGATGCCATCAAAGAAATCAAGCGCGAGGTCACAGCGGGTGATGACGCCGTTTACTTCATCGACCAAATCGGCCATGTCAAAGCGCCAGGACGGCTTTGCAAACGTACAGGCTGTGCCGTAGAGGTTCACATGCAGGGTGCGCTTTTGCGCTTGCTGGCGTGGACCGTCGCCACTGGCACCAAAGCCAACCCATCCGACTTCTTCGCCGTTGCGCTCAATGCTCCAACGGCTTTTGTAGAAGTCGTGACCCTTGCGAACTTCGGAGGCGACATTGAAGCCATCGCCGAGGGCATCAACGACGCGGAGGGCAAGCTCTGCGGCCTGAGCGCTGGGCGCAAAGTCTTCATCTGGCACCTGCTGCAGCTTGTGCATGAAGCGCGCAAAACGCTGGGCTTCATAGGTGCCGTAGTCCTCTTCGAATGGCGACAGGGGACGCTCCAACGTGCTTTGCACTGGAGGGGGAAACAGCACATCAACGGGAGGCATAGGAGCGTTGCGCACTTGGCAGGTGAATCGCAGCCAATCGATGTGCACAAGAACGCGGGTTTCGATGCGCTCGGCCATCAATCGGACCTTGACCTGGTTGCCCTCAAGGACGAGGGAACAAGCCTTGTTGAGCTTGTTCAGCTTTGAGTTTGCTGGGCGGGTCATTCGGTGGTCCCTCCTTGGTTATCCCCGTGATTACCATCGGGGATGGTCGGCGCCTGCCCCGCCCCGGCGCCAGCGCCCGCGCTCCGCCTGCAGGCACTGGCGCGCAGGTCGGAAGCGCACGCCGCTACACACGAAGCGCAGACAGGGCGCATCCCTGCGGGACCGGGCTCTATGGCTGCGCCACCAAGCCCTTGCAGGTCTTGGCCCATGCGGGTAACGATCCCTTGCGCGGTGGCGCTGGCGGCGAGGGCGTTTTCAGCGGGTACGGGTTGCACGCAGGGCGACATGGGCATGCTGCCCATACCCTGCCCCACGCACCCCTGCGGGGCCGCGCTAGTCGCGCTGCGCGGGTCCCCGGTTGTCTCCAAAGAAAGGCGGGCGCGCAGGGCGTCGACGTAGGGCGGCAGCAGGCGCGAAAGATCAAGCAGCAGATGCACGGCGCGACTCATGGCAGCAGCCCCTGCATGCCCTCGAGGCGAAGCACGTGAAGGCGGGCGCGCTCGATCTGGTGACCGGTGCGCAGGAAGGCGCCGACCGCTGCAGCGCAGGCTTTGTAGTCGGCGGCTTGACGGGCATTGCCCTGGAGAACGGATTTCGGGACCGGGGCCGAAATGGACCGTTTTGCCCTGTACTGCAGGTCGCGTTTTTCTTCGGGACTCATGCAAAATGCCCCCCATGAATCCCAGCATCGACCAGCTTCTGAGCATCCACAAAGCCGAACGCAATCTCCATTCGGACGAAGCCCTCATGTCGTCGCTTTGGATAGATGCACAGACCCTTGCAGGCGTCAGGGCGAGGACCTGCACCCTGCCGCATGTCGCCCTGGTCAAACTCGCCGAGAGCACCGGCTACGATCTGCTCACGGTAATGGCGGTATCGAATCTCGCGCTGGCGCAATTGAGCGAGAACAAGCGTGAGTTCTGGATCGATCACATCGACTGATTCACCAACCAAGCGGCAACTGAGCAGCGGCTCTTTGTCGAGAACCAAGCGGGCATCATCAAGCGCATGCCCAAGGTCACTGGTCCACACCATGCGGCCATCCAGGTCAAACACCTCTAGCCACACGGGCACACGCTCAACGCCACGGTGAAAGATGGCATCACGGAACAGCTGTCCGCGCCAGTCTCTGCGATGAACCTTTGGGACGCTCATTGCAGCACCCCATTGCTGCGCGAACCGTACAGGCCGACCGTTTTCCAATTGCGATTGGTCAACGCGAAGCGGACAAGAGACTGCATCAACTCGTTTTTGCTGCAATCCAGCTCAGCCGCGATTTCCTCAAGCGTGGCCGCAATGGCCGGCTTGTCGGTGTAATCAATGCGGGCTTTTTCAGCGCGGTACGCGGCTTTGCGGGCGGCTGCACTGGCGTGGACTGGGCGGCGGCCCTTGCGCTTTTCGTTCCCGGCGCACTCCCCACCGTTTGCGATGCAAGCCACTGCACAACTGTCGCCATTGCTGCCGACTTCGGGGGGAGTGCAATCGTTAGCCGCTTCGGGAGCGGCGATTTCAGGAAGAAGAAGCTGCAGGGCTGACATGGGTGGCTCCATGGTG
>NZ_JBWKYJ010000134.1:0-3519 GCF_059423685.1 Acidovorax sp. GW460-11-11-14-LB4
GCAGCGTTATGCACAGCACGCAGTTATGGACAGTTGGCCAGTCTGAACGCGCCAGAGGCTGTGATCGCCCTGGTAGATCGCAAGGAGGCGGTGCCGTTGAACTGGACATAAGTTCGCAGTCGGCGCATGAATGGTGATCTCACAACTGGAGATCACCATGGACTTGATTCTTTCGATGCACCCGATGGCCAGGGCATGGCTGCTCGATGGCCCGCTGTCTTCATACGTCGGGGCGTTCCAGGCATTGCTGGAGCGCGGCCGGTACGCCGAAGGCAGCTCGGAGACTGCCCTTCGTGCCTGGTCGCACTTTGCCCACTGGATGGCGAAGTGCCAGGTATCTGCCGAACAGATCGACGAAGCCCTCGTCGAGCAGTTTCTGGATTCGCATCTGCCGCGCTGCGACTGCCATCCCGCGGCTCTGCGTACACGCAGCGGCTTGAGCGCCAGTCTCGGACACCTGCTCGCCTTGTTGCGGGAACAGCATGTCATCGTGGAACTGCCAGGCCCCAGCGGTCCCATTGCAGAAGAACTGAACCGTTACAACGTCCACATGCGCGACGCCCGCGGCCTGGCGATAGGCACGCGCGAGGATCGGCTGGTACTCGTAGGTCGTCTGCTGCAATGCAAGTTCGCGGGCAAGGCCATCGCCATCGGCGAGTTGCAGCCGGAAGACGTTCGCGGCTTCATCGCAACCGAGCTCACGCGGGTCAGCAGCGGGTCGCATTCCAGCGCGGTCACTGCTGCGCTGCGGGCCTACTTCCGATACCGCGGGACCTGCGGTGACGCAGTGAACAGCCTGCTCGGCGCTATCTCGTCGCCGGTGCGATGGAGCCAAGCATCGTTGCCGCGCGCGCTGACGACCGAGGAGGTCCAGCGCCTCGAAGCGCATTGCGCCGAGGCCAAGCGGGCTCCGCTGCGCCTGCTGGCCATGGTGCGCCTGGCCTTGGATCTCGGACTGCGCGTGGGCGAGATCGCCAAGCTGGAGATCGGCGACTTCGATTGGCGTGCCGGAACGGTGACCTTGAAGCGAACAAAGTCCCAGCGCCAGGATGTCCTACCGCTGCCGGTGCTCACCGGGCAGGCTCTGGCGGAGTACATGAGACACGAGCGGCCCGCAACCACGCTGCCATCGCTGTTCGTCCGTCGGTTGGCGCCACACGACAAGCCCATCGGCGTCGATGCAGTGAGCCAGGCAATCGGGCGTGCCCTGCGAGGTGCCGGCATCTCACGCGGTTGCCATTCGTTGCGTCACACGCTGGCCTGTCGCCTGGTCAACAGCGGCAGTTCGATCAAGGAGGTCGCCGATGTGCTTCGGCATCGATCGCTGGACACCTCGTTGATCTACGCCAAGCTCGACTTGCAACTGCTTGCCGAGGTCGCTCTGCCTTGGCCTGGGAGTGCATCATGAGCGCCGCAGCATCGGCGAACATCGACCTCACCGCCAAGGTGGAGCAATACCTGACTGAACGCCTGCGCCTCGGGTTCAAGCCGTGCTCCTCTGATCTCGCTGTGCGCAGCTTCACTCGCTTCATGGTCGGAGAGGGACGCGACATCGCGTTGACGGTAGACGTGATGGTCCAGTGGGCGCACCAGGTACAGCCTCGGTATCTCGTGGGCGGCCGGGCCAATGTCGACACGGCAGCGCGCCGACTGGCAACGCTGCGCCCCTTCATGCGCTGGCTCCAGCAGTTCGATCCGACTGTCGAAGTTCCTGACGATTCCAGCTTCGGTCCGATCCCGCGCCGCGTGGCGCCTCACATCTACAGCGAAGCCGAGATCGCGGCATTGATCGTCGCTGCCCGCCGACTCGGCCCCTCGGATGGCCTTCGTGCCACCACCTATGCAACGCTGTTCGGTCTGATCGCATCGGCCGGGCTTCGGGTCTCTGAAGCGATCAACCTGGCCGACTCGGATGCAGATCTGGACGGCGGCATCCTGACCATACAGCAGACCAAGTTTGGCAAGTCCCGCATGGTGCCGCTGCACCCCAGCGTGATCGGTCCGATGGCAGCCTACCGGGCCTTGCGCCGCCAGTACGTGCCTGCGAAGCCGCAGATGACATTCTTCGTGGGCTCGCGTGGCGTGCACCGGGGTGAACCGCTGGGAGATCGGCAGGTGCATCGAGTGTTCTGTCAGCTGCGCGAGCAATTGGGTTGGATCGATCGCGGCGGCCATGGCCGACCGCGGGTGCATGACCTGCGCCATAGCTTCGCCGTGAGACGGATGATCCTGTGGCACCAGCAGGGAGCGAACCTTGACCAACGAATGCTGGCCCTGTCCACGTACATGGGCCACATCAATATCTCCAGCACGTACTGGTACCTGAGCGGCGTGCCGGAGTTGATGGCGTTGGCCGGCGCTCGATTCGAACGCTTCGCCGACGTCGCGGAGAACGACGATGAGTAGTTCTGAACACCGCAAGCCCGCTCCGCCGAGCTTCGCGACGCTGGTCCAGTCCTTCTTCGCCGAGCACCTGACGCAGCAGCGCGCGTTGAGCCCGCAGACCGTTGCGGCCTATCGGGACGCGTTCGTGCTGTTCCTGGACTTCGCCCAGGCGCAACTGCACAAGACGCCCACGACGCTGTCGCTCGCCGACCTGACGCCCGCGCTGATCCTGGACTTCCTCGATCATCTCGAACGCGATCGGCACAACACCGTTCGCAGCCGCAATGCGCGACTGGCCGCGCTGCGCTCGTTCCTGAAGTTCGCGGCCCGGCGAGACGTGACGGCACTTCAGGTCGTCGAGCAGGCGCTCGGCGTGCCGATGAAGCGCTTCGAGCGGCCGATGTTCGAGTTCCTGACACGCGAGGAGATGCTGGCCGTGATCGGCGCGCCAGGAGCGGATTGGATGGGCCAGCGAGACAAGCTGCTGCTGGCCCTGCTGTACAACACCGGTGCCCGCGTGTCGGAGGCAATCGGCGTAAAAGTGGGCGACGTCGTGCTGGCACCCGCCGCCTGCGTGCATCTGCATGGCAAGGGACGCAAGCAGCGGTCGGTGCCGCTCTGGCGATCGACGGTCAAGGTGATCCGCGCCTGGCTGAAGTTCAACCCGGACCTGACTCCCACGTCGGCGCTGCTGCCCAACCGTGGCGGACAGGCGATGACGCGGTCCAACGTGACGCAGCGCCTGGCATTGGCCGTCAAGAAAGCCGCGCTCACGACGCCGAGCCTGGCCGGAAGAACGATCTCTCCACACTGCCTGCGTCACTCGACCGCCATGCACCTTCTGCAGTCGGGCGTGGAAATCAGCGTGATCGCTCTGTGGCTCGGACACGAGAGTCCGGCGACAACGCATCAGTACATAGAGGCCGATCTCGCCATGAAGGAAAAGGCACTGGCCAGGCTTCAGGATCCCAATGTGGTCCCACAGCGGTTCCGGGCAGAAGACGATCTGTTGAAGTTCCTCAAGACCTTGTGATTACGTGAAGTTCAAAGACGCGACCGCAGCCCTCTTGCGAGGGCGGCGACGCCGCGCTGCCGGACCAACTGTGCATAACTGCGTGCTGTGCATAACGCTGC
>NZ_JBWKYJ010000135.1:0-2908 GCF_059423685.1 Acidovorax sp. GW460-11-11-14-LB4
GATGGGGGGGCGGGCGGTGGATTGGACAGTGCGCCCGTGCCATGCACCCAGAACGAGTTGACGACGGGCAGCCCGCGCGTAGAGCGCTCGTCGTTGAAGGCGTGGGTGTACAGCAGCATCTGCATCTCGCTGTGCAGGCGATGCAGGGTGCGGGCTTGTTTGACATCGGGCATCCAGGCGCGCACGTCGCGCAGCAGCACGCGCTCCAGCGACGCGGTGGCCAGGTCGGCAAACAGCGGCCCGCTGGCCAGCCAGCGCGTGGGCTGGTCGTAGTGCAGGGTGATGCCGTCCTCGGCAAACCAGGGCGCCACGATGGCCAGCAGCGCGCGGGATGCGGCTTCATCCAGGCCCAGTTGCGCTGGGTCGCGCAGGGTGACGTGGTCGGTGCTGACCTGCCACTGGCAGGGGGTGACGAAGGCCCAGGCCTCGCCGTGGATCGTCAGGCCTTGCTGGTGGCGGTGCCAGGCGGCCCAAGGGATGCGGCCGTCCTGCGCGGGCAGGCCCAGGGCGCGGGCCAGGGCGCGTTCATGGGGGGCAGAGAAGCTGGTTTCTTCGCCGCTGTCGCTCTGGGCGGGATAGGGGCTGAGCCGGGCCAGCAGCCGGTCCAGGTGGGGCAGGGCCAGGCCCTGTTGGGCTTGCTGGCATCCCGGTGAGGCGCTGGCGGCGTAGGGAATGAGCAAATGGGTGGTGTCCGACATGGGCGTATTGTCCGGGATGCCACAATCGGCCCGGCCCGTAGCGTGCATTCCGCACCGTACAGGTCCTTCTTTCCTAATCCATGCAAATTCCCTACGAACTGGCCCTGGGCTGGCGCTACACGCGCGCGGGCCGCGCCACGCGGCGCAATGGCTTCATCTCGTTCATCTCGGGCGTGTCCATGCTGGGCATTGCGCTGGGGGTGGCGGCGCTGATCATCGTGCTGTCGGTGATGAACGGCTTTCAGAAGGACGTGCGCGACCGCATGCTCAGCGTGGTCTCGCACATCGAGATCTTTGCGCCCCTGGGGGCCGCATTGCCCGACCCGGCGCTCACCCTGGCCGAGGCCAAGAAAAACCCGAATGTGATCGGGGCTGCACCTTTTGTGGCGGCACAGGCCCTGCTGGCGCGCGGCGAAGACATGAAGGGGGCGCTGGTGCGCGGCATCGACCCGGCCCTGGAAGGGGCGGTGACCGACCTGGCTGCCACCAACGAGAAAACGCTGAACCTGCTGGTGCCTGGCGAGTTCCGCGTGGTGCTGGGGGGCGAGCTGGCCCGTGCCCTGGGCGTGCGGGTGGGCGACCCGGTGACGCTGATTGCGCCCGCCGGCCAGGTGACGCCCGCAGGCGTGGTGCCGCGCCTCAAGCAGATGACGGTGGCGGGCACGTTTGACTCCGGCCACTACGAATACGACTCGGCCCTGGTGCTGCTGCACCATGAAGACGCGCAGCGCATCTTCCGCCTGGAAGGCCCCACGGGCGTGCGCCTGAAGCTCAAGGACCTGCACCAGGCCCGCGAGGTGGCGCAGCAGCTGGCGCAGACCCTGAGCGGCCAGCTGCTGATCCGCGACTGGACGCAGCAAAACCGCACCTGGTTCGCCGCCGTGCAGCTCGAAAAACGCATGATGTTCATCATCCTCACGCTCATCGTGGCGGTGGCCGCGTTCAACCTGGTCTCCACGCTGGTGATGACGGTGACCGACAAGCGCGCCGACATCGCCATCCTGCGCACTCTGGGCGCCAGCCCCAAAAGCATCATGGGCATCTTTGTGGTGCAGGGCGCGATGGTGGGCGTGATCGGCACGATGGTCGGCCTGCTGCTGGGCCTTGGCATCGCGTTCAACATCGATGTGATCGTGCCGGCCATCGAGCGCGCGCTGAACGCGAGCTTTTTGCCCAAGGACATCTACCTCATCAGCAAGATGCCCAGCGAGCCGCAGAGCAGCGACATCGTGCCCATTGCGGTCATCTCGCTGGTGCTGGCCTTTGTGGCCACCCTGTACCCCAGCTGGCGCGCCAGCCGTGTGAACCCTGCCGAGGCTTTGCGCTATGAGTAATCCCACCTCCAACGACGATAAAAACAACGCTCACCCGGTGGTGCTGGAAGCCAAGGGCCTGACCAAACGCTTTACCGAAGGCCGCCTGGACGTGACCGTGCTCAAGGGCGTGGACCTGCAGATCCATGCGGGCGAAACGCTGGCGATCGTGGGTGCCTCGGGCTCGGGCAAGAGCACCTTGCTGCACCTGCTGGGCGGGCTGGACGCACCGACGGCAGGCACCGTGCGCCTGAAGGGCGAGGAGATGTCGTCGCTGTCGGCAGAGCGCCAGGGGCAGTTGCGCAATCAGCACCTGGGCTTTATCTACCAGTTCCACCACCTGCTGCCGGAGTTCAGTGCGCTGGACAACGTGGCGATGCCGCTGCGCATTCGCCGCCTGCCGTTGGCGCAGTGCCATGCCGAGGCGGAGCGGGTGCTGGCGTCAGTCGGTTTGAAGGAGCGGCTGATGCACCGGCCGGCCGAGCTGTCGGGCGGTGAGCGTCAGCGGGTAGCGATTGCGCGGGCCTTGGTGACGCGGCCTGCTTGCGTGCTGGCGGACGAGCCTACGGGCAATCTGGACCGGAGTACGGCTGACGGGGTGTTTGACTTGATGCTGCAGTTGGCGCGGGATCAGGGCACCGCATTTGTGATGGTGACGCACGATGAGTCGCTGGCGGCCCGGTGTGACCGGGTGATGAGGCTGGTGTCTGGGGTTTTGGGGTGATTTTGGCTGGATGCGCTAGTGGAATATGCGGTGGTAGCTATTGATTTCGTGGCGTTTTCTTGTGGTTGCTGATTGGATCGCATGCCTGGGTTGAAGGCGGAGGCCGGGAGTCGCCCGGCGTGCGAGTAACTTTCTTTTGCTTCGCCAAAAGAAAGTCACCAAAGAAAAGGCGA
>NZ_JBWKYJ010000136.1:0-2460 GCF_059423685.1 Acidovorax sp. GW460-11-11-14-LB4
GGTGGGTCATGATGGGAACCCGTCCCAGGTAGTGCCATCGAGCAGGCGGCCGGAGGCCTTCTTGCCTGCGAGCTGCATCCAGACGTGGTTGTCTCCCTCGGCAGCCAAGTCGCTGCCGTTCTCGCTAAGGTCGGTGAGCCGAACGCGGGGCACGCCCTCGACCAACGGGTAGCCCATGCTCTCCGGGCCGCGCGGCACCCACTCCCCCCACTGCTTGAACAGGAAGGGCACGCCCGCCGCCTCGCACTGGTCACGCAGGCTGCGGGCCCAGTCGGGGTGCATGGGGCGAGCGCCTCGGCCACTCTCGCCGCCGACGATGACCCAATGCACGCTTGGATCTGTCGACGTTGCCCGCTGCAGCGCGTTGCCAGTGATGATGGGGTCGAATTCGTGATGACCATGACCGCCGCCGACCGGAACGCTGGTGAGGTCTACCGGTCCCAGCAGTGGCTCCATGCTCAGGAACCGCACGGGGGCGGGCACTTGCAGTAGCTTTCGGATATCGCGGTCGGCTTCGGCTTGGTTGACGATGGTGGCGCCCAGCCAGACCCGACTGCTGATCATTTCAAACATCAGACTGTCGCCGGAACACATAGGCATCACGTTGCCGATGCGTTTCGTGAGAATGAGCCAGTCCAGATTGGGGGTATCTGCGATCAGCTCGAACAAGTCCATGCGCCACTGCGTCGGGGCGGCGTTGTCGAACACATCGGCCAGCGAGGCGCAGAAAACCCGCTGGCGGCGGCCGTGCTGGGCCATGAAGGCGTCGGCCTGGGCGTTCCAGCGCTTGGGCAGCGACCAATTGGCGGCGCTGGTGCGGCGGCGGGGAGCGTCCGGGCCCCAGTTGGTGGCGGTGCCGCCGCCAAAGCGGGCGTTACGCGCCTCGGCATAGCAGTGGTCGCAGCCGGGGCTGACCTTTTGGCAGCCTTCCCAAGGGTTGAAGGTGTGGTCGCACCACTCGATGCTTGTGTTGGAGCTCATGCCGCCACCTCCCCGCGCACGCTGCACTGCGCCGTCAATGTCTGGTACCGCTCCACAAACGCATCCCGGTGGTGCCGCCAGCTCATGGCCACGCGCACGGGGCTGTTCAGGTCCACGGCCTCCATGGGGCGCACCTCGGCGCCTGGGGTGTCCAGGATGGGCCAGGGGGCGTTGATGGCGGGGTCGTAGCGGGTGAGGTCGCGGCGCTCGGTGGCCAGGGCGGTCAGGTCGGCGTGCTTGATGAAGTCGCGGTAGCCGGTGTAGGCGGCCTGCAGGCCGTAGTGCTTGCGCATCAGCAGGGCCAGCGGGTTCTCCAGCGACAGCCAGGCGGTGCCCAGCTCCCATTTGATGGGGCTGGCAACGTCGCCGCACAGGCATTCGTGGGCGTCGTGCATAAGGCCCGCAAGCTGTGCGATGGGTGGCAGGCCCATGTCTTGCAGGATGTCGCTCACAAACATGCTGTGCTCAGCAACGCTTTCGGGTCGGATCGTGTGGCCGGTGAAGCGGTTGATTTGCGCCAGGCTGTGGGCGATGACCTCGATGGTGGGCATGCTGCCCAGCATTGCGGCGGGGCCGCTGATGGGTTGGTCGGCGCCGTGGGCGGTGACGAGCCAGTGGGATGTGGTCATGCTGGGCTGTCCTGTTGGCCGGTTGCCTTGGCGATGGCGGCATACACCTGGTCGCGGATGGGCTTGGGGAGGTAGGAGCCCGTGCCGTAGGGGCGCGAGCCGAGTTTTGCGGAGACGGCTTGCAGTGCGTCGAGCATTTCGCCCGAGGCAGCCATTGCGCGGCCTGTTGCTGCGTAGGTGCGTGCTTCATGCATGGCATCGGTGTGCAGCGAGGCAACCAGATCAGTGCCCGGGCAGTCGGGGCTGATTGCCGTGTGGCTTGGCTTGGGTGCGCGGATCTGCGATCCGTTGAAGTGCAGGCCGCTGAGTGGCTTCGTTGTCATGTCGTAGTCGCCTCGGAAAAATCGGCCTGCAAATTGACCTTGATGGGGATGCCAAAGTCTTGTGCGGCCACTGTCTCCAGCGCCTTGCAAATGGCCTCGTAGTGGTCGGTGGTTGGCGCGTTGGTCTTGACCAGTGCCTCCACTGCGACAGCCAAATTGCGGCGGGCTGGAGCTGTGCTCATGTCGTGGCTGTCCTGTGTTGCTCAGTTGGCGCCGGGTGCCTTGCTTGCGGCCTCCGCGCCCAGCGCGGCATAGGCGGCGCCGTCTTGGTAGTCGTCGGGGTTGAAGCGGCCGTTGCGGGCGGTGTTGGCGGCGCGCACCAGCTTCAGGGTCTGCATGAAGGCCCAGCCCTGGCGCTCGTCCAGGTTGGTGCCCTCGATGGCGTTGAAGGCGGCCACGGTTGCGGCCATGCTGCGTTCTTGCGGCTGGCTGGCGCCGCCGGTGTCGCGCTCCACCCCGCGCTGCAGGATGGTGTGGGCAGCATCAGACAGCAGGGTGACGGGGTACGGTTGCGGGGCGGACTGGGG
>NZ_JBWKYJ010000137.1:0-2451 GCF_059423685.1 Acidovorax sp. GW460-11-11-14-LB4
GGTTCGGTGAGTCGCCTTGCGGGTTCGGCTCATCGATGGGTTGAACTGTACGCCGATGGTGTTCAGGGAAAAACCACCCAGTCGCAAACTAACTGTTCCAGTATTGGAAACAATCACCAACGACAGTTGGGTGGCGCAGTTGCGCCCTGGTGTTCGGTAATTCGGGGAGCTGCATCTCTGGTGCGATGCCAGAGTCCACGTGTGGAAAGGTGCCGAGATCCGGACCGCACGAGCCGCAGTGACGGCGTTAGTGGCAGACACTGCGTGCTCGGTGGCCAGGTCGCTCAGTCGCCCAGCAACTCGCCCACGGCCTTCAGGTCTTCCACCCGGTCGCACACGGCCTTCACGGCCATCATCACCGGGATGCCCAGCAGCAGTCCCCACAGGCCCCACAGCCAGCCCCAGGCCAGCACGCTGATGAACACGGCCACGGGGCTCATGCTGCTGGTGCGGCTGGTGAGCCAGGGGGTCAGCAGGTTGCCGATCAGCGTGTGGATGACCAGCGAGGCACCGCCAATGGCCATGGCCATGTCGAGCGTGCCAAACTGCAAGAAAGCCACCAGGGCCGAGGCCCCTGTGACCAGCGCCGAGCCGATGTATGGCGCGAGGTTGAGCACGGCGGCCACCACGCCCCATACGGCGGCGTTTTCCAGCCCCAATGCCCAATAGGCCGCGCCGGTGGCCAGGCCGACCAGCACGCTGGTGAACACCTGCAGCAGCAGATAACGCTGTATCTGCTGGGTGATGTCCTGCAGTACATGGATGGTGACCTTGCGCCGCTCCAGGCTGGTGCCCGCAATGCGCAGCAGCTTGTCTCGGAACAGGTTGCCCGAGGCGAGGGCAAAATAGGTCAGGAACACCACCACCATCAGCTGCCCCAGCGCCGACATCAGGCCCATGGTGCCGCTCCATAGGTAGTCGCGGATGTTGAAAGGCGGGCGCTCCACGATCACCCGCTGCACGCCCCGGCGGGGCGCTGCGCTGCTGGCGCTGTTTTCGTTGGCGGCCTGCTCGATCTGGGTGGCCGCCTTCTGCACGGTGTCCAGCGGACTGCTGCCACCCGCGCGTGCCTTGAGGTTGTCGCGGACCTTCTTGGCGGCGACAGGGACCGAGTCCACCAGTTGGGCCGCCCCGTCACTCAGCGACCAGGCCGTGCTGGCCAGCCCGGCAACGATGGCCACCAGCAACAAGCCCGCCCCCAGCGCCCGCGGCACATGCCACCGGGCCATCATCTCCACCGCTGGCCGGAGTGCAATGGTCAGCAGCAGGCTCAGCATGATCGGGATGAACACCGCACTGGCCCAGTGCAGCAGCGCCACGCTGGCGAACAGTGCCAGCAGGGCGAGGGAGAGGTTGCGCACGTCCACAGGCATGTGGAGCATGAGGGGCGCGTGAGGCGCTGGTGCTGAAACCGGAGGCGCAGGGACTGTGGGTGCGTCTGCGTGCGCGTCGGCGATTGGAGTGTGGCTGGCATCTGCTGCGACCTGGCTGGTCACCGCTTGGTCGGGGCTGCCATCGTCAACGGCGGCTGTCGTTGGGCTGGTGGGTGCGGAAGGAGCAGCAGAGGGCGCGGTCATGCGCGGATTGTGCGGCAGGCCGGGTACGTGCTTTGTAGGTGGCCATCCCAACGCCGGCGGCGTTGGCAAAGTGCGACGGAAAACGGGGTTTGTTCCCGCGATGGTGCTTTGCTGAGGCCATTAGGATGATGCGATGCAATTGGACGGCATCACAACATGACAAGGGGCGTGTGCGCATGAATCCTCAACACTCCCTCCGTGGGCGCGTGTTCGCGATGGCAGCACTGGCGGTGTTGCTGGGCGGATGCTCGTCGCTGGATGTTCCGCGTGCCGACAACTATCCAGCCACCGACCAGAAGAAAGCGCGCGCCGTGCACCACTGGGATGTGTTGGCCGACGACGTGGCGGGCCGCATCGCGGGCAAGATCGGTGCCTGGCCAGCCGGCGAGTACCCTATCTACCTGGCGCCGAGCCCTGGCGACACTAGTTTCAACAACGGCTTTCGCAAGCTGCTGATCACGCGCCTGCTGGATCGTGGCGTGGTGTTGTCCACGCAACCCACGGCAGTCACGCTCACATTCGAAACTCAGGTGGTCCAGCACAACGCGCGCGTGCAAACCTGGGGACCCATGCCGTGGACGCGTCTGGCGCTGGGCGTGGGCGTGGCGCGAGACTGGTATCTGTTTCGCCAGGGCGTCGGGTCGATGCTGGCGGGCGTTGCCACCCTTGGCGCGGTGACGGACCTCACGCAATACGCCATCGACGGATCTGCCGCAGGCGGGCCGACGCGCACAGAGGTGCTCATCACGACGTCACTCGAAAGCGGTGACCGCTATCTGGCGAGCACGGCAGACGTGTACTACGTCGAACCCGATGATTCGCCGCTGTACAAAACGCAGTTACCACCGCCTCCGCCACCACCGCCCCCCCCACC
>NZ_JBWKYJ010000138.1:0-2346 GCF_059423685.1 Acidovorax sp. GW460-11-11-14-LB4
GGGTGACTGGGGGCGGGCTCAGTCCTTGCGGACCTTGGCGGCGCGGCCTTCCAGGAAGTCGGCGAGGCGGGACTTGGCTTCGGGGGCGCTCTGGGCGATGGCGGCCATCATGGCTTCGGTGAAGAAGCCCTGGTCGGCGGGCTGCTCGGCAATGCGGGGCAGGGCGTGCATCAGCGCGTAGTTGGTCAGCGGCGCGTTCTGCGCCACGCGCACGGCCAGCTCAAAGGCCTTGTCAAAGGCCTGGCCTTCGGGCACGAGGTACTGGGCAAAGCCGATCTTCTCGCCGTCCTGCGCGTTGTAGACGCGGCCGGTGAGCATCATGTCCGTCATGCGTGCTGCGCCGATGAGCTTGGGGATGCGCACCGCGCCGCCGCCGCCCACGAAGATGCCGCGCGAGCCTTCGGGCAGCGCGTAGAAGGTGGACTCGTCGGCCACGCGGATGTGGCAGGCGCTGGCCAGCTCCAGCCCGCCGCCCACCACGGCGCCATGCAGCGCAGCGATGACCGGCACGGGGCCGTACTGCACACGCTCCAGCGCGGCGTGCCACATGCGCGAGTGGTGCAGGCCCTGGCCGGCGTCGCGTTCTTTCAGCTCCGACAGGTCCAGACCGGCGCAGAAATGGGGGCCGTCGCCATCGATGACGGCCGCGCGCACGGTGCTGGGCATTTTCTCGAACAGGTCGCGCAGCGCGAGGATCAGGCCGTCGTTCAGCGCGTTGCGCTTGGCCGCACGGGTCAGGCGGATCACGGCCACTTCCTGGTGGTCGCCGCGCAGCTCGAAATGGATGTCTGGATGGGTCATAGAGGCTTTCGTGTTGGTTGAATTGTGGTTATAGTTCATAACCAATTCAAGCAAGCCAAGCCCGTTTTTTATTGGTGTTTACCCTTGATCTGCGTCACGCGCCGTGGCGCATGCTGGGGGTTTGACGCTGCACCGGCGGGCGCCAACCCAGGAGACACGCATGGACCACGCCAATCTGATCGCCATCGACATCCACACCCACGCCGAGGTGAGCTGCTGGAACCCGTTTGACAACTACGGCGAGGAGTACGACCGCGCCGCCGACAAGTACTTCAAGAACGGCCGCCGCCCCACCATTGCCGAGACGGTGGCCTACTACCGCGAGCAGAAGATTGGCCTGGTGATGTTCACGGTGGACGCCGAGTCCAAGATGGGCCGCCGTCGCATCCCCAACGAAGAGATCGCCGAGGCCGCCAAGGCCAACAGCGACATGATGACGGCCTTCGCCAGCATCGACCCCCACAAGGGCAAGATGGGCGCGCGCGAAGCCCGCCGCCTGATCGAGGAGTTCGGCATCAAGGGCTTCAAGTTCCATCCCACGGTGCAGGCCTACCACCCCTACGACAAGATGGCCTGGCCTATCTATGAGGTGATCGCCGAATACGGCATGCCCGCCATCTTTCACACCGGTCACAGCGGCATCGGCAGCGGCATGCGCTGCGGCGGCGGCCTGCGGCTGGAGTACAGCAACCCCATGCACCTGGACGATGTGGCCATCGACTTCCCCGACATGCAGATTGTCATGGCCCACCCCAGCTTTCCGTGGCAGGACGAGGCGCTGTCGGTCGCCACGCACAAGCCCAATGTCTGGATCGACCTGTCGGGCTGGAGTCCCAAGTATTTTCCGAAGCAGCTGGTGCAGTACGCCAACACGCTGCTCAAGGACCGCGTGCTGTTCGGCAGCGACTACCCGCTGATCACGCCCGAGCGCTGGATGAAGGACTTCCAGGAAGCGGGCTTCAAGCCCGAGGTGATGCCCGGCATCCTGAAGGGCAACGCGGTGCGCTTACTGGGTCTGGACAAGGCCCCGGCAGCGCCGGCCGCCTGATACCCATCCAGGCCTCTTGCGGCCTGCTGAGCAGCCGCTGGATCAGTCGTAGACTTTTTGCAGCAGCCGGATCAGTGTCTTGCGCTCGGCCGCCGTCAGGCGGTTGGTGGCGTCTTCTTCCAGTTGCGCGGCCGTCTGCTCGGCCTGCGCCGTCAGTTCCACCCCGGCGGGCGTCAGGTGCACGCCCATGGCGCGCCCATCGCTCGGGTGCGGGCGCCGCTCGATCAGGCCGCGCCGTTCCAGCGCCGCAATCAAGCCCACCATGTTGGGCGGCAGCACGCTGAGCGTGGCGCACAGCTGGCGCGAGGTGATGCCCGGGTTGTGCGCCACCAGTGACAGCACCGAGAAATCCACCACCTTCAGGTCGTACACGGCCATGCGTTCCATGAACACGGCAATGATGGACAGCGCCGCGCGCCGCGTGTTGTAGCCCACCAGCGTGCGCAAAAAGCCGGTGTCCACGGGCTCGTTGGCGGGGGCTGCGGTGTCTGTGGGGG
>NZ_JBWKYJ010000139.1:0-2273 GCF_059423685.1 Acidovorax sp. GW460-11-11-14-LB4
GGGCACGGGCACGGGCGCTGGGGGCGGCGCGGTCTCTGGCGGCGGTGGAACGGGCACAGGGACCGGCGCCGGAACGATGTAGACAAAGGCGCGGCGCCCCTGCACGTCCACTTGGTCCCCCGCCACCAAAGGTGTCTGAACCTGGGGCACCGGCAGCAACGCACGGGTGTGGGTGTAGACCGGCAGATCCTGGTCGGAGACCACCAGTACCGCCTCGCCCGCCGTCACGCCCACACAGCCCGCCTGGGTGCATACCTCGATCTCGTCCTGCTCACCCGACACGAACACCTGGCCGTTGGCATCGATGGCCAGCAAGAAGGCCGACCCCCGGATGCCCACCACCGCCGTCGGTGTGACCACCTTGTAGTTGGCGGGATTGCGTTTGCCGATGAGCCCCGTGAGGGCGCGCATCCCCCCCCGCAGCAGGTTCACCACAAAGTGGTCTTCGCCCGCTCCTGCACCGTCGGCATATCGGGTGACGGTGAATTGCGAGTCTGGGTACAAGGCCACCAGCCCCCCGTCGGAGAACCGTATCTGTGCCCTTCCTTCGGTGCCGGTGAGCACCACATCTCCACCATCGAGTTCGGCACCTTTGGACAGGCGGGACAAGGTCTCGCCCCGCCGCAGCTGCACGTCTCCAGCCGCGAACTGCACCAGCCCCGCAGCGGCCAGCCCGGTCAGGGGCCAGGCTGCCACCATGCCCATCAGCAGCGCCAGCCGCGCGTATTTTTGGTCTGACGTCATAGACAACTCCCAGGTGCGTCGGCACAGGACCAGCGACGTAACAGCATTCAGAACTCCCGGCGCACGGTGATGGAGAACACCCGGCGCTCATAGTCGGTGATGGGCAGTGTGGATGCGTTGCGCGTGAACGACCATTGCGGCGTGACCCGCCACCCCGGCGATGGGGTCCAGTTCAACCCCAGGGCCACCTGGGCCTGCCGGTCGGTACGGGTGACCGCAAAAAACGGGTCTTGCCCGCCGTAGCGCCGGTGCTCCCAGTCCGCACTGGCAAACACCGACCACTGAGGCGCCAAGGGCCACTGCCCCCCCGCCCGCAGGCCCCACAGCCGATGGCCCAGCGCGCCAGCACCACTGGCCTGCGCGCGCTCCTGACCACCGTACACGCCCCCATAGGCCGATGAGCCATTGCGAAACAGATGGGAGTATGAGGTGCCCACCACGCTGCGGCGCACATTGCGCAGCGCCTGGTCGGGGTAACGCACGTCGAGCACCTGCACAAAGCTGCCCCACTGGCGAAAACCGTCTATTCGGTAAATCCATTCACCCAGCACCCCGCCCATGGTGCGCAACCGCGTGCCGTCCAGCGCGTAGTAAGACCCTTGGCCAGACGCAATCAGCTCATGGCGCTCGGCCCGCCATGCCAAGCCCAGGGTGCCATCCAGTGCTGTGTGGTCGAACCGGTCAGCGGTGCCCCCGTAGTGCCGGGCCGCCCCCACGGCCGTGCCCACCACCGACCAGCGCGAATTGAGCACCGCCCGCCCCCGCAGCCCCGCTTGCGCCACCACATAGTTGCCCGAGGTCGCCAGGGCCTCGGGCAGCAGCGCCCACGCCGGGGTGCCAGGCACTGGAGACTGAAGTTCGCCCACCACGGGCGCTGCGTTGGCATTGGAGTCATGGCCGACGCCCAACTCCACGTAGCCCTTGAGCGAGGAGCGCCCTCCGGCATCCAGGCGATCGTAGGAATACAGAAACTGATCCAGCGTGTGCCCGGCATCCACCGGAATGAGTGCGGCCTGCACCGGCGCGGGCAAGGCCATCACGCCCCGGCGGTCGCCCACAGCCTGCAAGGATTGCCCGAGCGCCACTTGGGCCTCCGTGCTGCCAGGTTGAGCAGCTAGCCAGCGCTCTCGCGCCATGATGGCGCGCGTGTATTGCCCGGCGGCATGCGCAGCATCGCCCATGGCGGCATCAAACACCGGGTCGCCAGCGCGCTGGCCCTCCTGCGCATCCAGCAAGCGGAACGCCTGAAGTGCCTGGCCCTGCTGAACCAGCGCCAGCGCTTGCTGTACAAGGTCATCAGCCCGCGCCACACATGACAGACTGCCTCCCCAGGCCAGAACCGCGCACCATGGCAACACGCGCCGTGACCAAATTCGCAGGTACATGAACGCCCCCTCTCGAAACCCGCTGCCGGGTGGGGACAATTTACACCTGTTTACCCTTTTTGGGGGGACTCTGCGGAGTGGTTTTCGCCCATGCGCCACGCCGTCCGTGCACCGGCCCCCACGGCGCAGCCCACCACCCAGAAC
>NZ_JBWKYJ010000140.1:0-2183 GCF_059423685.1 Acidovorax sp. GW460-11-11-14-LB4
CCCGCCCACAGTTTCCGCCCCCAGAGCGCCGAGGCGCTGTGGCGTCAGATCTCCACCCCCCACCCCACGGTGGGCAAGGCCCGGCACCTGGGCGAGGCGCTGGTCCACGCGGGGCTGCTGTCCACGCCGGACCTGGCAGAGGGCCTGCAGGCGCAGCAGGAGGAGCGCGGCAATGGCGTGCAGCGGCCCATCGGCCAGATTCTGGTGGACCGGGGGGCACTCACCCAGGACCAGTTGCGCAGCGTGATTGCCACCTGGCTGGGTGAATACACCGTGCACCCCGGCGACATCACGCCCGAAGCGCCGGCCCTGGCACTCATCCCCCGTGCCGTGGCCGAGCGCGAATCCGTGCTGCCCCTGATCGCACGCGAGGACGCGCTGGTGCTGCTGATGGCGGACCCCTGGGACCGCGTGCTGATCGACGAGATCCGCTTTCTGACCCAGCGGCGGCTGATCCCGCTGCGCGCAGCGCCCGGCACGCTGATGCCCGCCATCCACAAGGCCTACCGCACCCGCCCTGCCGACGCGGGCGGCGCGGCAGCCGGCGCACGCGCCACCTCGCAGGAGTTGCTGACCAACCTGGCCACTGCGTCGCCAGACGCAGACACCGAGCAGGCCGACGTGATCAGCGAGTCGGACAACACCCTGGTGCGGCTCATCAACTCGGTGATTGACGAAGCCATCAGCCACCGTGCGTCGGACATCCACATTGAGACCGAGCCCGCCCCGCACAACGTGCGCGTGCGCCTGCGCATCGATGGCGACCTGGTGCCTTACCTGGAGCTGCCCGCGCGCTACCGCTTTGCGATGGTGGCACGCATCAAGATCATGGCCAGCATGGACATCTCGGAGCACCGCAAACCGCAGGACGGCAAGATCGACTTTGCCCGCTTTGGCGGCCCGCCGGTGGAGCTGCGGGTGGTCACTGTGCCCACCTCGCGCGGACTGGAGGACGTGGTGCTGCGCCTGCTGGCAGGCGCCAAGCCCCTGCCGCTGGAGAACATCGGCCTGAGCCAGCCCAACCTGCTGGCGCTGCGCGCGGTGGTGCAAAAAAGTTATGGCCTGGTGCTGGTGTGTGGCCCCACGGGCTGCGGCAAGACGACCACGCTGCACTCGGTGGTGCGCGACATCAACACCGCAGGCCGCAAGATCTGGACGGCCGAAGACCCCATCGAGATCACGCAGGAGGGCCTGCGCCAGGTGCAGGTGAACCCACGCATCGGCTGGACCTTTGCCGCCGCCATGCGCACCTTTTTGCGCGCTGATCCAGACGTGATCATGATCGGCGAGATGCGCGACGAGGAGACGGCACGCATCGCCATCGAGGCCTCGCTCACCGGGCACCTGGTGCTGTCCACCCTGCACACCAACTCCGCGCCCGAGAGCATTGCGCGCCTGCTCGAAATTGGCCTCGACCCGTTCAACTTCTCGGACTCGCTGCTGGCCATCCTGGCGCAGCGCCTGGTGCGGCGCCTGTGCACCGCCTGCCGCGAGCCGCGTGTGGCCGACGACGACATGCTGGCGGGCCTGGCGTCGCAGTACCTGGAGAGTGGCACACATAACACCGCTGAGGCGCGCCAGGCGCAGATCGGACGCTGGCGCCAGCAATACGGCGGCGCCCAGGGCGAGCTGCGGATGTGGCGCCCCGTGGGGTGCGCCAAATGCGAAGGCCACGGCTACCACGGTCGCCTGGGCATCCACGAGCTGATGATGAGTGACGAAGCCATTCGCCAGCACATCCGCCACCGGGCCCCGGCTTCGGACATCCGGCACTCTGCGCTCACCGCCGGCATGCTCACCCTGCGCCAGGACGGCATCGAAAAGGTGTTGCAGGGCCTGACCGACATGAGCGAAGTGGTGGCGGCGACCAACCTGTAGCCTTCAGCCCCGGCAGTCACTCACAAGCCCCCAAAAACCGTCAACAATTGTCAAAACCACCCATCTCGCGGCAATTTTCCGTTGGACGGCAGTCGGTTTTCCTGCTTTCACGGGCATAGTCAAGCCGTGCCAGCTACCGCACCTGGAGCCATTCCAGGCCCCCGGGGCGCTGGCTGGATGTGAAAGTGGTGACGATGTTGTTCCGATTCCTGGCTGCCCTGCGGGCCCGCACAGACGCCACCCTGGTGGCCCTGCTCGGACCTTTGAGCCTGTGCCTGCCGCTGTGGGCCCACCCCGCCCCGCTG
>NZ_JBWKYJ010000141.1:0-2131 GCF_059423685.1 Acidovorax sp. GW460-11-11-14-LB4
GCCCCGACCCCCGCCCCATGCAAGAGGCCGCGCGCACCGCGCGGGAGCTGCGCGCCCTGGGCCTGGCCAACCAGCGCCTGGCCATCAACGGCGTGTTCCATGCCAGCCGACCGGGGCAGGACGCGGTGGCCGACGCCATCGAGGCCCTGGGCCGCGATGCCATGCACCAGATGCACGATGCGCTGGCGCATTTGCCGCGCGACGAGGTGCCGTTGCGCGCCTTCGACACCGTGGGCCTGCCTGCGCTGCGGGCCCTCTTGGGTGGCGGCAATGTGATGTTGCGCGCACCCGCTGCCGCAGCGGGTGTGCCGTTGCAGGCGGAACCCCTCGCAGCCCTGGCCGACGCACTGGCCGCCAAGGGCCACGGCCTCATCATGGTGATGGGCAAGGGCGGCGTGGGCAAGACCACCATCGCCGCCGCGCTGGCTGTGGGCCTGGTGCAGCGTGGGCACAGCGTGCACCTCACCACCACCGACCCGGCGGCGCACGTGCAAAGCCAGCTCGACGGCAGCCTGCCGGGGCTGAAAGTGGGGCGCATCGACCCGCACGCCGAAACCCAGGCCTACATCGACAAGATCATGGCTACGCGCGGCAAGGCGCTGGACGACGCAGGCCGCGCCCTGCTGCTGGAAGACCTGCAGTCGCCCTGCACGGAGGAAGTGGCCGTGTTCCACGCCTTCAGCCGCGTGGTGAACGAGGCCCGCAGCGCCTTTGTGGTGCTGGACACGGCACCCACCGGCCACAGCCTGCTGCTGATGGACGCCACCGGCGCCTACCACCGGCAGATGACGCAGCAGTACGAAGGCAGCGCAAACTCCAAACACATCATCACGCCGCTGATGCGCCTGCAGGACGCGGATATGACCCATGTGGTCATCGTCACGCTGCCCGAGGTCACGCCCGTGAGCCAGGCCGCTGCGCTGCAGGACGACCTGCGCCGCGCCCGCATCGAGCCCTGGGCCTGGGTCATCAACAAAAGCGTGGCGGCCACCGGCACCAGCGACCCCTTGCTGCAGGCCCGGCTGGCGGGCGAGCAACAGCAGGCCGCGCGCATCGCCAGCGGTCTGGCGCAGCGTACCTACGTGCTGCCCTGGCTGGCACAGCCGCCTGTGGGCGTGGAGGCGCTGGGGCGGCTGGTGGCCGCACCGCCTGCAGTCACAGGAGATTTGCTATCTCATTGATAGCTGCTCAGGCATATGGAACTAGCGCTGGTGGCCAAAATGGTTCGAAAAATATCTGTGGGGATGTTTCAAGGCCCTCAAAGGCCTGTGCACCTCTGCTGCTAGCGCGCCAGCTCCTCGCGCACAGCCGCCACCTGCCGCCGCGACACCGCCAGCAGTTCGGTCGAGCCTTGCAGCCGCACCGCCCAGCCTTCGCCCTCCTCAGGGTCGTAGTGCTTTTCCAGCGCGCGCACGGCGCGGCGCGCCACCAGCGCATTGCGGTGGATGCGCAGGAAGCGCGGTGCAAACTTGGCTTCCAGCTCGCTCAGCGAGCCGTCCATGATGTAGCTGCGCGTGGTGGTGCGCACGGTCACGTATTTCTGCTCGGCCTTGAAGTACAGCACCTCGGTCAGCGGCAGGCGTTCGGTGCGGCCCCGGTCCTGGATCAGCAGGGTCTCGCCCTCGGGCAGGCTGGGCACGGCACTGGGTCCTGCGGGGCGGCTGGTGCGCTGCACCTTGGCCAGGGCCTGCTGCAGGCGCTCGCGGCGCACGGGTTTGGTCAGGTAGTCCACGGCATCCAGCTCGAACGCGCTCACTGCGTGGTCGGCGTGGGCCGTCACAAAGACCACGGCCGGGGGCTGGGGCAGGGCCTGCAGTGCATGGGCCAGTGCCAGGCCGTCCTGGCCGGGCATGTGGATGTCCAGCAGCACCAGGTCGTACCCACGCCCCCCGGTGGGACCCAGCAGCGCCATGGTCTCGGCGGCGTTGGAGGCCTCTGCCACCGTGCAGCGCTGGATGTCCGAGCAGTCGGACAGCAGGGTGCGCAAGCGGCTGCGCGCCAGGGCTTCGTCGTCAACGATCAGGATGTTCATGGGGTTTGGAGGGGGTAGGTTCGGTCGGGGCCACCGCGCCTCGGCGGTAGCCGCCCCCCAGGTCGCCACGCCCGCGCAAGGGCGTGGGCGGGCGTGGCG
>NZ_JBWKYJ010000142.1:0-2090 GCF_059423685.1 Acidovorax sp. GW460-11-11-14-LB4
GCCCCCCACCCACGGCACCGCCACCCGCCGAAGGCCTGCTGCATGGCCTCTCTTTCCAGCAACTGTTGCTGCTGGCATTCGTGCTGATTGCAGGCTTGCTGGGGGTCAGCTCACTGAGGGCCTTGCACACGCTGGAGCAGCTCATGGTGCTCAGCCGCCATGGCACGGCCGAGGCCACTGCATTGGCCACGGCCGCACAAGGCCTGAACCAGCGCGGGCAAGCCCTGGAACGTGCGGCGCGGCAGTCCCTGGTGCTGCGCGATGCGCCGCTGCGCCGCAGCTTCGACGACATGGCGGTCGATGCGCTCACCGTAGTGGACCACCTGCAGGCTGCAGGGTTGCCGTCCGCGCAGACGCAAGCGTGGCGCACCCACCTGGAGGCCGTCAAAACCTTGCTGGACGCACCGCCGGACCGTGCGCTCGACAACGAACGCCTGGTCGCCGAGGAATTTATGGCCCTGGAAACCCTGCACGGCACCATGGTGCAGTCGGTGCAGGACATCAACACCCAACGCAACCAGGCGCTGCAGGACCAGGTGGAGAGCAGCCGCCGCAACGTGACGCACCAGGTAGTGGGCGCCATTGTGCTGGCGTTGGTGCTGGCACTGTCTCTGGGCATCTGGCTGGCGCGACCGTTCAAGCGTCTCGAAGGCGCCATCCGGCAGCTGGGTGAAAACCAGCTGGACGAGCCGGTGCTGATCTCCGGCCCGGACGACGTGCGCCGGCTGGGCCAGCGGCTGGAATGGCTGCGGCTGCGACTGCTGGAGCTGGATGCTGACAAGGCGCGGTTCCTGCGCCATGTCTCCCACGAACTCAAGACCCCTCTGGCCGCGCTGCGCGAGGGCGTGGCGCTGCTGCAGGACGGCGTGACGGGCGAACTCACCGCTGGCCAGCGCGAGGTCGCGCAGATCCTGCACCACAACACGCTGCAGCTGCAGGGCGAGATCGAGGCCCTGCTGCGCTTCAACGCCGCCGCCTTCGAGGCACGGCAACTGCAGCGGCGCGACACCGATCTGCTGGCCCTGCTGGAGGCCCAGGTCGAGGCACAGCGGCTGCAGTGGCAGGCCAAGGGCCTGACCGTGCGGATAGAGGGGTCGCCCGTGCGCATGCCCGTCGATGCCGACAAGATCACCTCCGCCGTCAGCAATCTGCTGTCCAACGCCATTCGCTTTTCACCTCCCCAGGGCACGGTGCGGCTGGTGCTCTCGCAACCTCCCGGCCAGGTGCGCCTGGATGTCTTCGACCAGGGGCCCGGCGTGGACCGGGTGGACCGCGACCGCGTGTTTGAACCCTTTTACCGGGGTGTTCGCCAACCGGACGATGCCGTGCGCGGCACCGGCATCGGGTTGTCCATCGTGCAGGAATATGTGCAGGCCCATGGTGGCAGCGTGCGCCTGGTGGACGAAGGCGCACACTCCTTCTTTCGCATCGAACTTCCCCATGCCGCCTAGCACTCCCCCCCTGTCCTCCCACGCGCTGCGATGGCCAGTGCTTGCCCTGGGCACCGTGCTGGCAGGCTGCGCCACCACCGCGCCCCCACCTGCCCCCACCAAGCCACCTCCGGTGGCCATGATCATTGCCGTGCCTGTAGCTCCGGCGATCGAAGTCGGCGCCACCGAAGCACGCGGTACGGAGACCGATAACAACGCCCCCGTTGCCCTGCTCCTGGCCCAGACAGACCGTGTGCTCAAGCTGCCCCCGGCCGAACTCGCCAGGGAAATTGCCCGGCTGAGCGAAGCGGAGGACGCCACGGCCGACACGCCGTTGCTATTGGCCACGGCCCTGGCACAAACGCGCCAGGCCGTGGACACCGCCCGTGCGCTGGGCCTGGTGCAGCGCGTGCTGGGCAACACCGGCGCTGCAGCGCAACCCTTGCACCCGCTGGCCCGGCTGCTGGAGGCTCGGCTGCTGCAACAACGCCGGCTGGAGGACCAGCTCGACCGCCAGGCCCAGCAGCTGCGCGACAGCCAACGCCGCAATGACCAGCTCAGCGAACGCCTGGAGGCCGTGCGCGCCATCGAGCGCAGCCTGAGCACGCGCCCAGCACCGTCACCCTCCGCCCCCGCCGCGCCTGCAGCGAGCAATGGCGC
>NZ_JBWKYJ010000143.1:0-1608 GCF_059423685.1 Acidovorax sp. GW460-11-11-14-LB4
GGGGGTGCGGATAAAAACTTGGACTGGTTTTATGCCGCAAGTCCAAGACTCACCCGGTATTCGATCGGGCTGAGGGCCCCCAGGGAGATCTTGATCCGCTTCTCGTTGTACCAACGGATGTAGTCGTCGACCACCCCAATGAACTGTTCGATCGTGACGCTCTTCCAGTCCCGAGGATAGAACAGCTCATTCTTCAGCCTACCGAAGAAGCCCTCGCACGCCGCGTTGTCAGGCGAGCAGGCTTTGCGGGACATCGAACGAGTAAGGTTGGCCTCGCTCATTCTCGATAGCCAGCCCGGCCAGCGGTAGTGTCCTCCGCGGTCGGAGTGGACCACAGGTCGATCGTTGGTCTCTGCCACCGTCTCGATAGCAGCATCCAGCATCGTGTTGACCAGCTCAGCATCCGGGCTCGTGCCAATGGTCCAGCTGACCACCATCCCGTCGAAGCAATCGATGATCGGTGACAGGTAGACCTTGCCTGCAGGGATCTGGAACTCTGTGATGTCGGTCAGCCATTTCTCGTTGGGCGCCGCAGCCTGGAAGTCACGGTTGATGATGTTCTCTGGTGCCGGGCTGATTTCGCCAAGGTAAGAGGCATACCGCCGCCGCTTGGGCTTTGCAACGACCAAGCTCTCTTGCTTCATCAGCCGCTGCACTACCTTCTCGGAGATCGGGCATTGCTCTCTGGCCAGTGAGGCGTGCAGCCTGCGGTAGCCGTAGCAGCGGTGATTGGACTCAAAGATCTCGGTGATGGATTGGCGCACCTTCACGTACTTGTCTCCGATTGCCGCGCGGGCCCGATGGTAGAAGTACGAGCTGCGCGCAAGACCCAACTGTGCAAGGAGCTCTGGCAGGCCATAGTGCTCCCTGAGGGCGTCAATCAGCAGTGTCTTCTCCCGGTTGGACAGGAGTTGCAGATCGACGCCCAGGCCTTTTTTTAGCAGTTCATTGGCCTTGTTCAAGAGGTCCTGCTCAAGGCGCAGTTGCCTGACTTCGTGGCGCAGTATTTCAACCTGGCGCTCGAGCTCTTCGCGCTCTTGCGCCTGCGGTGATCGATCGGTGTGTTTCATTGATGCGGGTGCCTCACGCCCCAGAAGCTGGTTCTTCCAGTTGTACAACGTTGGTCGGCACACGCCGAGCCTGTCGGCAACAGCCTGTGCACTTTCCTGCCGGGTGCAAAGCTCCATCACTCCCGCTTGCTTCAAGCTCTCAGGATATCTTCGCTGGCCCACACTGCCGACAAGGGCCATCCTGGCTTCAGGGAATGCCTCGCGGACCCACTTGGTTAGCGTTCCACGCCCTGGATAGCCCAGCGCCCTCATGGTGGCAGCGATGCATCGATCATG
Organism: Acidovorax sp. GW460-11-11-14-LB4; assembly: GCF_059423685.1. NCBI lineage: Bacteria > Pseudomonadati > Pseudomonadota > Betaproteobacteria > Burkholderiales > Comamonadaceae > Acidovorax > Acidovorax sp. GW460-11-11-14-LB4. Next base: position 1,347 of record NZ_JBWKYJ010000143.1, read on the forward strand.
TGTGAGGTAGTGCTCGATGGCCGCTGCCTTCTGGCCCTGCGAGAACTTCGGCTCCCGACGGGCATATCCCAGCGGCAGGTCGAGCCGCTGCTGATACTCGCGGTACCACCCCTTCAATGCATTCTTGGTTGGGTAACCCAGCTGACGGATGGTCGGGCTGGTGCGTTTGCCGAGCTTGATGTACAGCTCAACGGCTCGGATTCGGTCTTCGTAGGAATACATGAACTACCTTCTAGTAGTCCAAGTTTTCGTCCGCACCCCC
>NZ_JBWKYJ010000144.1:0-1557 GCF_059423685.1 Acidovorax sp. GW460-11-11-14-LB4
CAGTCAGTGGCCGTGTTCGACCACCCCGACCGCAGCCAGCGCGGTCGCACCATCACGCATGCACACTACTTTGACCTGGGCGATGCGCCCTTCCCGGTGGTGCAGGCCGATGACGATGCAGCGCTGGTGCAGTGGACCCGCATCGACCAGCTGGCAGGCCTGGAAGAGGAGTTCTTTGAAGACCACTTCCACATGCTGGACCACTTTCTGGGTCTGACGAAGCTGGACTGATCCGTTCCACCCGTTTTTGCATCCAAACGGGCTCAAGCGCTACGGAATCATGCATCTGCCGCTATATTTTGTATAGCACTAGGTACCAGCCCGCTCCAGCATGGCGTGCAGCAGCACGTTGCACCCGGCCTCGATGTGCTCGGGTTTCGCATCCTCGATCTCGTTGTGACTGATGCCGTCCTTGCAGGGGATGAAGATCATGCCGCTGGGCGCGAGCTTGGCCATGTAGACGGCATCGTGCCCCGCGCCGGAGACGGCAGGCATGTGGCTGTAGCCCAGCTTGGCGGCGGCGCGGCCCACGGCCTGCACGCATTCGGGCTGGAAGAGCTGTGCGGGGTAGCTGGACACCATTTCAATGTGGACCTGCACACCGTGTTCTTGGGCCACCTGGTCGGCAAAGGCCTTGACCTCGGCGGCCATGGCGTCCACCAGCGTGTCGGTGCTGTTGCGCAGGTCGATGCTGAACTTGACCCGGCCGGGGATGACGTTGCGGCTGTTGGGGAAGACTTGCACCATGCCCACGGTACCGCGCCCGTGCGGCGGGTGGCGGTGGGCGGCGGCGACTACGTCTTGCATGATGCGCGTGGCGGCCAGCATCGCGTCCTTGCGCAGGGCCATGGGGGTGGGGCCTGCGTGGGCTTCCATGCCGGTGACGGTGCAGTCAAACCAGCGGATGCCCAGCACGCCGCTGACCACGCCGATGGTCTTGTCGTTGTCTTCCAGCACGGGGCCTTGTTCGATGTGGGTTTCAAAATAGGCGCCGATGGGGTGGTCGCCGGGCTCCTGGTCTCCGATGTAGCCGATGCGCTCGAGTTCGCCCTTCACCGTCTTGCCTTCGGTGTCGGTGGCGGCGTAGGCGTGCTCCAGCGTGAAGGCTTTGGCAAACACGCCCGAGCCCATCATCACGGGCACGAAACGCGATCCTTCTTCGTTGGTCCAGAACGCGACTTCGATGGGGGCTTCGGTTTCGATGCCGTGGTCGTTCAGGGTGCGCACGACTTCGATGCCGGCGAGCACGCCGTAGTTGCCGTCGAACTTGCCGCCGGTGGGCTGGGTGTCGATGTGGCTGCCGGTCATGATGGGTGGCAGGCTGTTGTTGCGGCCCGGGCGGCGCATGAAGCCGTTGCCGATCTTGTCGATGGTGACGGTCATGCCTGCTTCGCGCGCCCAGCGGGTGACGAGGTCGCGGCCGTGTTTGTCCAGGTCGGTGAGGGCGAGGCGGCACACGCCGCCCTTGGGGGTGGCGCCGATCTGCGCCAACTCCATCAGCGATGCCCACAGGCGCTCGCCGTTGATGCGCAGGTTCTCGATGTCGGGTTTGACTTT
>NZ_JBWKYJ010000145.1:0-1305 GCF_059423685.1 Acidovorax sp. GW460-11-11-14-LB4
TTGCCCGCCCGCACCACCGCCACCTGGGTCAGCCTGTGCTGGTGGTCGTAGCGGTAGTGCTGCTCCGTGTGGCTGCCAATGCGTTTTCTGATCAGCCGACCGAAGCCGCTGTTCTATGCCCAGCCTTAGCTGATTGCTCCTACGGTCGGCACGTTTAATTAAATTGCCTCAATCAAAACCGGGACGCAAAAAAGTAGAAATCATATTTTCTATATTAACATTTCCATTGGGATAAAGCGACTTAATTTCACACAACAAATTAACAAACTGCCGAAATAACTCCCCATCAGTCTGCTTAAATTCAAAAACACCGTTATCCTGATGGCTTTCATCGATTTTTTGAAGAACAAAAAACAGCCCCCCCTCATCCTGCAACAAATTGATTGCACCAATATCAATCAAATCTTTAATTGCCGCAATTTCATCCTTGTAATCCATAATAGTTGGAAAGTTTGCGTACTTTTTTTCGAGATTAATCATAATTATCTCAAGCTAAAAAGGAGAGCCATCCAAAGGGATATGCGCACCATTTTTATCGGCGCCAAATGGCCCCCATGTTCCGTCAGTTCTATAGTTATTACCACCGGGACCTTTAATGCTAGCAGTAGGGCCGGCGCCAGCATTTGAACCCGGAAAATTCGCGGCAGCAACAGGGTTTGCGCCATGCCCATGAATACTATAAGGCGCGTTTTCGTGCTTGAATCCACCAGAGGGAAATTTTGTTGGATTAGGATGGAAAATATTAGGCAATCCGCCTTGACGCGCCCAAACCTGAACGTCAGGATAATTTAGCCGACCGTTTTTCACCAGATCAGCCGGACTACTGGGACGTTGAGAAAAACGACCTGTTTCATTATTTCTCCACCGATTAGCTTTTGAGTCAAAAGAGCAACTCCAACCCCAAGGATCAATCCAGCTAATCGGGTTCGGCGCATACTGGTGCAGGTTCAATCCGCCCGACAGCCCAATCGGATCCGGCGTCGTAAACGCCCCCAAGTCCGCGTCGTAGTACCGGAACGTGTTGTAGTGCAGCCCCGTTTCCCTGTCCAGGTACTGCCCCTGCATCCGCAGGTTCTGCTGAAGCTGCACTGTCTGGTTCGCTGACTGCTGTTGCAGCCGCTGAACAGGTCTTCCCGCTTCGTCGTAGCTTTGCCATTCCTCCCGGACCGTACTGCCCCATGTGCTGTACTGCGCTGTCCACACCAGGTGGCCGCTGTTGTCGCTCAGCTCTTCCGGCAGGCCGTTGGGCTGGGTGTGGAAGTAATACATCTGCGCTGCCTGCGCCGTTGGAGTTGCGGCTGCGGC
>NZ_JBWKYJ010000146.1:0-1084 GCF_059423685.1 Acidovorax sp. GW460-11-11-14-LB4
TCCGCCAAGTTCGGCGGCGAAGCCAAGGCCTACGACCAGATCGACGCTGCGCCCGAAGAAAAGGCCCGCGGTATCACGATCAACACCGCCCACGTGGAATACGAAACGGCCAACCGCCACTACGCTCACGTGGACTGCCCCGGCCACGCCGACTATGTGAAGAACATGATCACCGGCGCTGCCCAGATGGACGGCGCTATCCTGGTCTGCTCTGCTGCTGACGGCCCAATGCCCCAGACCCGCGAGCACATCCTGCTGGCTCGCCAAGTGGGCGTGCCTTACATCATCGTGTTCCTGAACAAGTGCGACATGGTGGACGACGAAGAACTGCTGGAACTCGTCGAAATGGAAGTGCGCGAACTCCTGGACAAGTACGACTTCCCAGGCGACGACACCCCCATCATCCGTGGCTCCGCCAAGCTCGCCCTGGAAGGCGACAAGGGCAAGCTGGGTGAAGAAGCCATCATGAAGCTGGCCGAAGCCCTGGACACCTACATCCCCACGCCTGAGCGCGCTGTGGACGGCGCCTTCCTGATGCCCGTGGAAGACGTGTTCTCCATCTCCGGCCGCGGCACCGTGGTGACCGGTCGCGTGGAACGCGGCATCATCAAGGTCGGCGAAGAAATCGAAATCGTGGGTATCCGCGACACGCAAAAGACCACCTGCACCGGCGTGGAAATGTTCCGCAAGCTGCTGGACCAAGGCCAAGCTGGCGACAACGTCGGCCTGCTGCTGCGCGGTACCAAGCGCGAAGACGTGGAGCGTGGCCAAGTGCTGTGCAAGCCCGGATCGATCAAGCCCCACACCCACTTCACGGCTGAGGTGTATGTGTTGAGCAAGGACGAAGGCGGTCGCCACACTCCTTTCTTCAACAACTACCGTCCCCAGTTCTACTTCCGCACGACCGACGTGACTGGCGCCATCGAGCTGCCAGCCGACAAGGAAATGGTCATGCCTGGTGACAACGTGTCGATCACTGTGAAGCTGATCAACCCCATCGCCATGGAAGAAGGTCTGCGCTTCGCTATCCGCGAAGGCGGCCGTACCGTGGGCGCTGGCGTCGTGGCCAAGATCATTGCTTAAT
>NZ_JBWKYJ010000147.1:0-1024 GCF_059423685.1 Acidovorax sp. GW460-11-11-14-LB4
CTAGTTCTCATGGAGCCAACGTTGAAATACCACCCTGGTGTGTTTGAGGTTCTAACCTAGGTCCATTATCTGGATCGGGGACAGTGCATGGTAGGCAGTTTGACTGGGGCGGTCTCCTCCCAAAGCGTAACGGAGGAGTTCGAAGGTACGCTAGTTACGGTCGGACATCGTGACGATAGTGCAATGGCATAAGCGTGCTTAACTGCGAGACTGACAAGTCGAGCAGATGCGAAAGCAGGACATAGTGATCCGGTGGTTCTGTATGGAAGGGCCATCGCTCAACGGATAAAAGGTACTCTGGGGATAACAGGCTGATACCGCCCAAGAGTTCATATCGACGGCGGTGTTTGGCACCTCGATGTCGGCTCATCTCATCCTGGGGCTGTAGCCGGTCCCAAGGGTATGGCTGTTCGCCATTTAAAGAGGTACGTGAGCTGGGTTTAAAACGTCGTGAGACAGTTTGGTCCCTATCTTCCGTGGGCGCTGCAGATTTGAGGAAGCCTGCTCCTAGTACGAGAGGACCGGAGTGGACACACCTCTGGTGTATCGGTTGTCACGCCAGTGGCATTGCCGAGTAGCTAAGTGTGGAAGAGATAACCGCTGAAAGCATCTAAGCGGGAAACTCGTTTCAAGATGAGATCTGCCGGGGCCTTGAGCCCCCTAAAGAGTCGTTCAAGACCAGGACGTTGATAGGTCAGGTGTGGAAGCGCAGTAATGCGTTAAGCTAACTGATACTAATTGCTCGTGCGGCTTGACCCTATAACTTTGATAGCCAACACGCTCACAGCGTGAAGCTCAAAGTCTGTTATGCCAAGTTAGACGCAGTCAAATACACAAAATCTGATTCCAGACTCTATGAATTCGCCAGGCAGTTCACAAAGACTGCCCAGCACCAAGTTATGCCTGATGACCATAGCAAGTTGGTCCCACTCCTTCCCATCCCGAACAGGACAGTGAAACGACTTTGCGCCGATGATAGTGCGGGTTCCCGTGTGAAAGTAGGTCATCGTCAGGCTCTTACAGC
>NZ_JBWKYJ010000148.1:0-1022 GCF_059423685.1 Acidovorax sp. GW460-11-11-14-LB4
AAGTCATCGAGCGCAAAACCCACGCCTTCGCTCTTGAGCTGCACCATGCGCGCGATGGTGTCTTCGATGTCTCCCAGCAGCAGGCTTTCGGTGAGTTCGAGCTTGAGTTGCCGGGGGTCTGCGTTGTGGTTCTTCAAGGTTTGCAGCACTTCGGCCACGAAGCCGGGTTGCCGGAATTGGCGGGCGCTGACGTTGACGGAGATGGACAGGTGGGCGGTGTCTGGGTGCTGGCTCCAGCGCTGCAGTTGTTCGCAGGCGGTCTGGAGCACGTATTGGCCCAGGGGGAGGATGAGGCCGGTCTGTTCTGCCAGGGGGATGAAGTCGCCGGGGCTGATCATGCCGCGCTGGGGGTGGCGCCAGCGCACCAGGGCTTCTGCGCCCAGCAGGCGGGCGTGGTGGTCCACGACGGGCTGGTAGTGCACGAGCAATTCGCCCCGGGCCAGGCCCTGGCGCAGGTCGGCTTCGAGGTTGGAGCGGGCGTTGACGGCTGCCTGCATGTCAGGGTCGAAGAAGCGCTGGGTGTTGCGTCCTGCGGCTTTGGCCTGGTACATCGCCAGGTCGGCGCGCTTGAGGAGTTCGTCCACGGTGAGGCGTTCGTCGCCAAAGAGGGTGATGCCGATGCTGGGGGTGCTGTAGTGCTGGGCGCCGTCCAGGTCAAAGGGCTGGTTCAGGCTGGCCAGGAGTTTTTCGGCGACGGTTTCTGCCTGGGTGGCGGCGTTTTGCAGGTCGGGGGCCAGGGCTTCGAGCATGACGACGAATTCGTCTCCGCCGAAGCGGGCCACGGTGTCGGCTTCGCGCACGCTGCCCACCAGGCGGGCGGCGACCTGGGCCAGGAGCTGGTCGCCCATGTCGTGGCCCAGGGTGTCGTTCAGATCCTTGAAGTTGTCGAGGTCGATGAACAGCAGGGCCCCGAGGTTCCTGGTGCGTTGGCAGGCGGCGATGGAGCGTTGCAGGCGGTCCAGCAGCAGGCGGCGGTTGGGCAGGCCGGTGAGCGCGTCGTAGAACGCCAGGCGTTCGATCTC
>NZ_JBWKYJ010000149.1:0-1011 GCF_059423685.1 Acidovorax sp. GW460-11-11-14-LB4
CGGCGGTGCATCGGGGGACTGGTGATGGGTGTTGAGAACAGCGGGCAACCAACGCACACGCTATGGCGTTCCATCTGGAGGCTCGTCCACCATCGCTGGCACGACGCCTTCGGCCGATCCGCCATCCCGTTGCAAGCACTGCAGCGCCTCGGCGCGCAGGTCGCTGCCAGCGAGCGGCAGCACACCGGGCAGATTCGCATCGTGGCGGAAGCGGGGCTCCCCTGGAGCTACCTGCGCCGTCACGCCAATGCACGCGAACGCGCGCTGATGCTGTTCAGCAAACACCGCGTGTGGGACACCGAACACAACAACGGCGTGCTGATCTACCTGCTGATGCCGGAACATGCGTTCGAGATCGTCGCCGACCGGGGCCTGGCACGGCATGTCCCACCCACCGCATGGCAGGAGATGGCGACAAAGATGTCGGCCCAGTTTCAGCAAGGCCGCTACGAAGAAGGCCTGGCGCAGGCCGTGGGGGCGGTAGGCGCCCTGCTGGCGGAGCACTTTCCGCGCGCCACCGATTCGCCCTCCGTCAACGAGCTACCCGACGCGCCGCTCCTGCGCTGAATACCGGCTGGCGGCTATCCCGAGCATCTACAACGCGACACGCATCAGAGCGCCCAGAGGGCGGCCATTGTGTGTATGGGTGGACTGCCGCTCAGCCTGACGGCACGTGCAGTTCAGCCGCAAACTGCTTTCCATGGGCATTGAATTGAACACCCCACATCCAGCCCCTGCAGGCCACATTGCGGAGCTAACCCGCTGACTCTGCGCAGGTGCGCCCGTCACACGCCTTCGGGTCTACAGCTCTGCAGCCCTGCACTCTGCAACCGTCCTGAATATGTACCCGGGTTATCCATCAGCAGGTACCTATCTCCGACCGAACCAGTGCCCCAAGCCTATGGACTGGCCCTCATCCCATCTTCATTGTTTCCAATACTGGAACAGTTAGTTCGCGACCCGGTGGTTTTTCTCTGCACCCCACCGGCGTACAGTTCATCCCATCGATGA
>NZ_JBWKYJ010000150.1:0-837 GCF_059423685.1 Acidovorax sp. GW460-11-11-14-LB4
GGCAAGGGGGTGGCGGGCAGAGGGGGCAGCTGCGGTACCAGCTGGTATCGCGCCTGCGCGCCCCACACGCCCAGGCGTCGGTTCAGGTCTTCGCGGGCGGTGGCGGCCGCCAGCCGGGCGCGGGCGCGCTGGCTGTTGGCCTCGTGCAGCACGGCTTGCTCGCGGGCCTGCTGCAGGCGGCTCCAGTTGCCTACCTGCGCCATGCGGCGTGCCAGCTCGGCCCCCACTTCGGCGGCTTCGACCATGCGGTCGTGCGTGGCAGCCACCTGCTCGGCCGCCACGGCGCGCAGCCAGGCACGGCGGGTGTCTGCGGCCAGTTGCACCACGTCCTGCGCGGCTTGCAGTGTGGCTATCTGCAGGCGCTCTGCCTCGCGCTGGGTGCGCCAGGGCAGAGTGATCAGATCCATCAGGCCAAAGGCCAGGGTGCGTTCGATCTCACGCTCCTGGCTGTTGGTGAAGCGCCCCAGGGTCAGGTGCGGGTTGGGCAGCGAGATGGCCTGCACCCGCTCGGCATCGGCCACGCCCAGTGCGGCCAGGCGGGCTTGCAGGCCGGGGTTGTTGAGCAGGGCAATGCGCACGGCGGCGTCTTGTGTCAGGGGCTGGGCAAGCCAGCCGTCAATGGACTGCTGGGCCTTTGCGCGGGCGCTCGGGTCCATGGCAGGCAAGGCCGCCTGCGCCACACCGGCGGTACGGCCCGCGGTGAGAGCTGCGACATCACTGCGCAGGCCGTCGGGCGACACGCTGGCGCAGCCCGCCAGCAGGGTGGCGGCAGCCAGCACGGAAAGGCGGTGGGTGCTGATCATGGCTTGCCCTTCTGTTCGGGGTGGTGGGCGGGGT
>NZ_JBWKYJ010000151.1:0-824 GCF_059423685.1 Acidovorax sp. GW460-11-11-14-LB4
CCTGTACCCCCCGCACCCCCGGCTGAACCCGCGCCCGCACCGGTGCCGGAGGAGCCGCGCCTGCCTGAGGATGGCATGGTGGCCCAGTTCAAAGCCAACCAAGTCAAGCTGTCGCCCGAGACGCAGGCCATCCTGACCCGCCTGGCCGCGACACGCGAGCCCACAGAACGCCTGGAGATTACCGGCTTCTGCCACCGCAAAGACGCACCGGTCGATGCCCGTGAGATCGCATTGATGCGTGCCATGGCAGTGCGCAACGAACTGGTCAAGCAAGGCGTGCCCGCCAAGTCCATCCGGGTGAAGTTCAACACCACGCAGGCACTGCATGCGGTGAAGATCACGGCGAAGTAGGCAGGGCATCTCCTCCTCTATCCAAGTGAAGTGGGCTGCAGAACGGCCCGTCAATTGCGCTGCTGTTCCAGATAGCGCACATGACCTTGGACTCGCAGGATGGGACGCGCTCTACTTTCGTGCACCCCGCCCACACCCTGAGACTGCGGCGTTTGGTACTCCATGGCGGCGACGGACCTCCATCGCGCGTTGTGGTGCAGCCCCGTTTCCCTGTCCAGGTACTGCCCCTGCATCCGCAGGTTCTGCTGAAGCTGAACTGTCTGGTTCGCTGACTGCTGTTGCAGCCGCTGAACAGGTCTTCCCGCTTCGTCGTAGCTCTGCCATTCCTCCCGGACCGTACTGCCCCATGTGCTGTACTGCGCTGTCCACACCAGGTGGCCGCTGTTGTCGCTCAGTTCTTCCGGCAGGCCGTTGGGCTGGGTGTGGAAGTAATACATCTGCGCTGCCTGCGCCGTTGGAGTTGCGGCTGCGGC
>NZ_JBWKYJ010000152.1:0-722 GCF_059423685.1 Acidovorax sp. GW460-11-11-14-LB4
ACCCACCCCACCACCGACCGCCGAGCCCGCCCGCGCACCGGCGCCCACACCGCGCCCAGCTACCGCGCTTGCAACGCCAACGCCTGCGGCCAGGGCCACAAGGCCTGCCCCACGCCGCAGGCCTGCGAAGTGACCGACGAGGCACCCGGCACACGCACCGAGCTGCTGGGCTTTGCGCTGTGGGGCGCAGGCATTGCGCTCGCCATCGCATACGCACTGGTTTCGTGCGCTAGCGCCTGATGCGCTTGCGTCTAAAGCTATCAACTTCATAACACCATGCACCACACCGGCACCCTCTTCGTAGGCAAGAAGCACCGCCCCACCGTGGACAAAGACAGCGCGGGCGCGTTTCGCCTGGAGTTGGTGCTGGTGGACAACATGGGCCGCAACCCGCACACCGGCCGCGATGAAAAAGAGTCCTACCGCGTGCGCTGGAGCGGGCCCGAGGCGCAAGCCTTTTGGGCAACCCACAGCGACGCCCTGAAAACCCCGGGCACCCCGCTGCATGTGGAGCTGGAACGCCTGCGCGCACTGCCCGGCCCCCAGGCCTTCCCACCCATGCCCGAGCTGGTCGGCCGCGTGTTGCGCATGAAGCTGCTCCCCCACCGCGCCAGCACATCCACCACCACCGAGGCGGCCACCGCCTGACCCACCCCAAGGACCCACCATGGCCAACCCCATCAAGACCCTCAAAGCCGTTGCACAACCTCAGGCTGCAGCAC
>NZ_JBWKYJ010000153.1:0-593 GCF_059423685.1 Acidovorax sp. GW460-11-11-14-LB4
CCCGCCGCGCCCGGCCACCGGCTGGCCCACCCGCAGGCCGCGAACGACCTTCTCATGTACCGCCTCAACCGCCTGATCGCCGTGGCGGGCAGCCTGGTGGTGCGGCTGTGCGAAGGCGGCTACGGCATCACCCGCCGCGAGTGGGGGCTGTTGATGATGCTGGCGCAGCACCCCGGCATGCCCCCGGCCGAGCTGGCCCAACGCCTCGGGTTGGACCGGGCGCGCACCTCGCGCGCCATTACCTCGCTGCTGGCCAAGAAGCTCATCACCCGCGACGCCATGCCCGGCGACCGGCGCCAGGCCCGGCTGTCGCTCACAGCGGCGGGCCAGACGGTGCACGACGAACTGTTTCCGCAGGTCAAGGCGCTCAACCAGGAGCTGCTGGCGGGCCTCGGTGCCGAGGCGGTGGCTGGGCTGGACCAGACCCTGGCCGACATGCAGCAGCGTGCCGAGACGCTGGTCGCCACCCGCACCGACGTGCCGCGCACCTATCGGCTGCGGGGCGGGCGGCATGTGGATTGAGGGGGTTTGCAGAATGGAGTTGCCCCAAAACGGGGAACCGGCGATATCCTCAAACCCGCCCTGAGCCACCC
>NZ_JBWKYJ010000154.1:0-589 GCF_059423685.1 Acidovorax sp. GW460-11-11-14-LB4
GGCGCCCAGGCTGACGAAGCCGATGCTTCGCAGTTCGCCACCAAGTTTGAAACCAACCGCACCCGCGCTGAAGTGGCCGCCGAAGCCGCTACCGTGGCTCAGACCCGCTCGATCGAACCCGCTGGTTCGCGTGTGGTGACTTACAAGTCCACTGCTGACCGCGCTGCCGTGCGTGCCCAGGCTGCTGAAGCAGTGCGTACCGGCCAGATTTCTTCGGGTGAGCGCGGCTGATTCACCAGGGGCGGCTGAATCTGCCGCTCTGGTTGCGCCGTATCTCTCAGTACCCAAGTCCTCTTTTTAGAATTTTTCGGAGTTTCACCATGAACAAGTCTGTCCGTTTCCTGTCCGTTGCTGCTGTCGCCGCTTTTGCCGCTTTTGGTGCCCACGCTGATGAGGCCGATGCTTCGCAGTTCGCCACCAAGTTCGAAACCAACCGCACCCGTGCTGAAGTGGCTGCAGAAGCTGCTACCGTGGCCCAGACCCGCTCCATCGAACCCGCTGGCTCGCGTGTGGTGACCTACAAGTCCACCGCTGACCGCGCTGCTGTGCGTGCCCAGGCTGCTGAAGCCCTGCGCACCGGCCAGATCTC
>NZ_JBWKYJ010000155.1:0-533 GCF_059423685.1 Acidovorax sp. GW460-11-11-14-LB4
GGCAGCCACACGGAGCAGCACTACCGCTACGACCACCAGCACAGGCTGACCCAGGTGGCGGTGGTGCGGGCGGGCAAAGACGGTCAGCCGCAAAGCCAAGTCTTCAGCTACCAGTACGACGCACTGGGCAGGCGCATCGCCAAGACTGACAGCTTTGGCACCACGCACTTCACCTGGGACGGAATGCGGCTGCTGCAGGAAAGCCGGGGCGGGCACACGAGCACCTACGTCTACGAGCCGGGCAGCTACGTGCCCCTGGCGCGCATCGACGGAAGTGGCGGCATAGAGCCACACGCTGCGGCTGCGCATGCGCTGGGCGGAGGATCAGACAGTGCACAAGGCAAGCCAGCCAGCGTGCCCACGACCAACCCGGGCTGGAGCGACCGGTTCAACGTGGGGGCGGCGGCGAACGACGGGCCCACCGATGGCTTGGCCAGAGCGGACGCAAAGACCGCAGCCGCAGCCGCAACTCCAACGGCGCAGGCAGCGCAGATGTATTACTTCCACACCCAGCCCAACGGCCTGCCGGAAGA